>JBILJE010000153.1:0-7480 GCA_044377395.1 Rariglobus sp.
CTTCATCAGCGCGATGAGCGGGGAGACCACGATGGTTAGGCCGGTGCGGTGCAGGGCGGGGATTTGAAAGCAGAGGGATTTGCCGCCGCCGGTAGGCAGCAGCGCGAAGACATCGCGGCCGGCGAGGGAGGTTTCAATGATGTCGCGCTGGAGCGGCCGGAATTCCGGATAGCCGAAGCTGGAGTGGAGAGTGTGGAGAAGTTCGGGCACGGGAGCAGGCGGGACGCAGCGGCAGCCAAAGGGAAGTGGGCCCTATCAATCGAGCTCAATGCGCCGGAGGGGACGGTTAAAACGAGAAAATGAGTTGGCCGAAGTGGGCGATGTAGTGGTGCTGATACGCATTAGCGTTCAAGTTGAGGTTTACGGCATCCTTGAGCTCACGCTCAAGGCCACACGCTTCGAGAACGCACGCCTTGTGGCCTTGAGCGTGAGCTGCTCAGGGTGTTTACCCAAAGGTTCCCGCTCCCCCTGAACCCTCTTAATGAGGCTCATCATGAACGCGAATGAGTGTGAGTTGGCGATAATGACGGCGCGCAAGAAGGTGGAGGCGGTTAACTGGCTGCGATTAGCTGCCCACAAGTTGCGGGAGCGCACTTTTTTTCATGGGTTGCCCCTTGCCTCGTTAACCCTGAGCGCTCTGATTCGCCAATCCACTTATGAACGACGATTTGCTTAAAGCTATCCACCAAGAATTGGTTGCCATCCGCCAGCTCCTCGCTGAGGGCAACAAAGCGGCTCCCGTGCGCAGCACACCGGCGCGTGCGACCACCAGCAGCAGCGCGTCGCGCCCGAATTCCGGTGATGCCGAAGTGGTTCCGCAGCCGAGCGAAATCATCGCCAATCCCGGGGATGTTCAGGTGCATTTTGGCAAAAACAACGGTGTGCCCCTTTCTCAACTGGGTGAGCGCTCGCTGTCCTGGTATGCCCAAGAGCAAGCCCCACGCCTCGACAGCAGCGGCAACCCGTATCCCGCACGGCCCCAGGAAATTACCCTACGCAATGCCGCCCGTACGCTCTGGCACCAAAATAAGGGCACCCTGGGCGGTGGCGCACCCGCCTCGAAAGCGGGTTCCTCGGCCGAGGCCTTCGTTGAGCCCGCCTCGCATCCCTCCGATGAGGAAGAGGCGCTGCCGTTTTGATTTTCGCCTGAAGGCACCACCGTAATCCCCCCTGCTGGAATCAATAGCTACGCCGCGGGGGCTTTTGTCAGCCTGAGCGTAGGCTAAACATAGAATCGCGCTTATTTGGTTAGGACGCGGGTTGTCGGAATAAGTCATGCGGTGTACTGGGACGCCGTTTGTAAGTTGCGTTAGCCGCTTGTGAGCGTCTAACCATGCGCGTTTATGAAGCTAAGATCGTTTACAACCTCGTGAGCCTCGGTGAAGAGGTGGCTTTGGATAACTCGGAAAAAGTCGCGAATTACCTTCGCTCCGCCTTCGATGAAAACCCCGCACAGGAGGCATTCTACCCGGTTTACCTTGATCGAAGGAATCACCCCATCGGTCGCCACATGATCACTTTGGGGACCGCCACGAACACCCTAGCCCATCCCCGCGAGGTCTTCAGGGGCGCGATTTTGGCCAACGCGGCGGCATTGGTGGTCGCTCACAACCACCCCTCTGGCGACCCGGCCCCGAGTTCGGCTGACATCAAAATGACCCGCGTATTGCGGGAGGCGTCCCAGGTGTTGGACATCCCCCTGCTGGATCACGTCATCTGCGGACACACGGAAGCCGACCCTATGGGTCGGGGCCACTACTCCTTCCGGGAGGCGGGCCTTGTCTAGGCCAAGGGGCTTCGGCCCCTTTTTTGACGGGCCACGTAAAGGCGGTGTGCGTTCGGCGACACACTTGCGGGGGGGCCACGACTCCGTGCTCATCAGCACCGACTCCTACCCGTCCGCCAGTTGGGCGCACCGTTTTCCGGATTACGCGCGATTCAGCGCGGCCTCGGCTTTGCCGAGTGTGTCGATCAGGCGGGAAAACGGTAGCGGCGTGTTGATGAACATGTCCGCCATCCGGCCGTAATCGCGCTCGATTTCAGCCAGTCGATGGGTTGGCGGAACGAGGCGTAGACTGCCCAGTATCGCCAAGTCGTAATGCGCCCAGCTCGATGCGAAAAACCGGCGTTTGTGGCGAACGACCCGGGCCAACACATCGAAGCGAGTCAGGGCCGCTGCACTGGTTGGATGCGTCAGCAGTGCGGCAAAATCGGAGTAGTGCCGCGAGAAGCGGTCGCGCATCGGCTGTTCGGCTGGTCGGTGGTATTCAGCATGAAGGATGGTCGCCTTTTCCCAGAACGTGCGCTCCACCTCCAAGGCCACGACGCCACCATCGGGGGCGACCATTTCCTGCGGGAATTCCTCCGCTACGATGGATCGGACCGTGTGGTTTCCAGTGGGCTGTTGATCGGTGAGTGAACCAAACTCGACCTTCACCTCCGGCCGTACGTAGGTTTCGTAAGGCACGGCGACCGGGTAATGAAACAGAATGACCGGCGAATGGGTGGCCGGATCAATGATGGCTTCGATTTTCCATGAGCGAGCAGGTAGGTTGCCCAGTTGCACGGAGAGCGCCTCGGCAATCAGCGGGGCGATTTGGTCACGCACGATTTCAGCACAGCGCGCTTCCAGTTGCTTTTGGTTTTTATCGCGCTGAGTGCGCGAGGTCGCGTCCTCCAAGGTGGATTCGGCGATGCCGAGGAAGGCAGGGCTGAGCGAGAGGTCGATGTCCTCCGAGAAACGGGCGATGATGTTAAAAACCTTCGAGAGGGAGGTGCCTCCTTTAAAGACTAAGTGAGGTCGCAGAGTGGGCAGAGCGAAAATTTCACGCAGCAACCAGCACACCCAGAAATCTTTTTCCACGAGCCAAGGGCGCACGCCACGACGGGCGGCCGCTTCGGTGAAAAACGCAGTATGATCGGCTACGGGCAGGCGGGCAAAGTTACGCATGGTAGGAATCCTCGGCGATGGAGCGCAGCTGCGGGCGCATCCACGCCGGGGCGAATTGGCTATCTTTGAGTAAGGTTTTTCGGTCGGCCTCCGTGAGCACGGTGCGCAGGGTGGTGATCCGTTCGGGGGTGATGTGGTCTTTGCCGACATGCCGCAGGGCTTGAATGACCGTGCCGCTCAGCCGCCCGCTCGTTTCCAAGTTGCGAGGAGTCGTTCGCCGAAATCGGATTTCCTGCCGACCGATCTTAACCAACCGAGTTGGACCATCGGTTAGGAAGACGATTTTAGCGGGCACCTGTTCGGAAAGACGGAGAAGGTTGGCCGCATACGCGCCCGAGGGGAGCAGGCGAATGCGGTCGCTACCGACAAGGGCCTGAGCGATGGCGGCAGGATCGGGCGACAGCAGGCCGATACGGGGATGGGACTTGGGGTAGTCATAGAGCCCCCGAGCAAGCTTACGGATTTTGCCCTGCGCGACCAACCGACCGAGCACGACACCGACGACACGAGGGTCGCCAAGGTCGGCAAACGCTTTGGGAGTGAAGACCCACCCCCTGCCGTTGCCATTGATTCGTGCTAATAGCTTTTTTGATGACACTTGGGTTACCGTTATGGTCACCATATGTTGAAAAAACATACTATTATTTTCAACAAAAATTTTACGGTTCATCGGTGGAGATAGGCTTGATGCGTATTTCTTGGATAAAGGGGGCCTTGGCGGACGGGCCCATGATGAGGGCGTCGGTCTCCGGCCGGGCGATCAACGCTTGGCCAATACCGGAAGAAAGGACGCAAAACACCTCGTAGAGGCGTTTACATCGACACCGGCTACCGTGACGGTGCTACCGTTGGCAATGCGCCTGAGCTTCCCGTCGGGCATGGCGACTTGACCGACCGCCCGCAGGCGAAGCTCGTCACCTTTGGCGACGGACAGGGGGCGTTCATCCAGCACGGACCAACTGAGTCCGCTTTGTTTGGGTGAGACGGCGAACTCCGCCCCCTGGGCGGCGCGCACGATCACGCGTTCACCTTCTCGGCGGAGCACGGTGAGTTCGTCGCCTTTTTCGAAATACTTGGTGCCCTTTCGCGCAATAAGGACATGCCCTGGTTCATAATTTTGGACGTCCTTGTTTTGGGCGCGGGTCCAATCCTTCGACCAGCGCGAACGGACCGTGTGATCATCGCCTTTTAAAATCTTGGCCGTTCTGAGGCGTTCTCGTGCGGTTTGATTGAGTGCTAGGATTTCATCCCACGTCGGTGCGACCATGAGGCCGGTCTTGGGTGCGGTGTGCCGGTGCTCCAGTGGCGTGAACGGTCTCAAACCAGTCATCGACCATGCGCGAGCGGCGCTCGTGGGCGTCGGGTATTTCCACAATGGCGTCCATCGCATCGAGGCGAGCCAGACCGCCGTGAAGATTACCGGAAGCCAAGGCGGTGGCGGCTCGCAGGTAGGCAGGGTTCGTGGACTGGCGGCGGATTTCGCTGATTTCGGCAACAGTGATGCGACTTTCGCGTTCGACCAGACGTGCGGCCGCACTGGCCTCCACGCTGGTGTGTTGGGCGGCGTCACCCACAAGAAGGAGTCGGCACGAGTGATTCTGTGAGAGGGCGATCAACCGGGTCAGGTCATGTGTTGAAAGCAGCCCGTATTCGTCGATGACCAAGACCTTTCCTTGAATAGTCGTTTGGAGGGCGGAATCGATGAGCAAGCGCTGAACGGTATTGGTGGTGGATAGTGACTGGGCGGCGGCACCATGGCCGACCGCCTTCTGTTGCGCACCGTCGCGGCGAAGGATTTCCACCGCCTTGGTGCCGGTCGCGAAACAGGCGGTTTCGCGACCGGCAGCCGAGCATCCCTCGATAATCGCAGCAAGGGAGTGCGTCTTGCCGGTGCCTGCCTTTCCGCGCAATGCCATGACTTGGTCGCGGCAATCGAGCAGGCGTTGCACGGCCTCGCGTTGCTCCTGACTCAACTGGGTTACGGTCGGCATGCGGCCTAGGGGTAGTTCGCTTCCAATCCCAATATGGATGGCGGCTATGAGAGATTTTTCGTGCTGGATTGCTTCAGCAGTGGATACGCGGCCATCGACCACCAGCAGGCCATTTTGACCGTGGCTAATCGCGTTTTTTATATCGGCCAGCGTGTGATATCCGTAGCCAGACCGGAAAACCTCGGCGGTGAGCGCGTGATCTTCGACCACCGCTTGCCGTTCGAACACGTGCTCCTTGGCGCGACCCAGACAGTCCGTTAACTCAGGAACATGCGCGACAATGGGTGTCGTGGCGGACTCACGCAGGCGACGCAGGGCCGTTAATTCAGACGCACTGATTTGGCTGATCTGATGTGAGCGGACTTCCTCCGGCGACAGCTCCTTGAGCTTACGTTGCCGGGTTTCGCGGACGAGAATTGCCACCTCGTCCTGGGTCAACGTGCGGCCGAGTTCGGACTCCCGTTTACTGATGGCGGCATCGCGATCTTGGGACCGTTTGGAGAAGCGGGCGATAAGCTCAGCCGGAATACCCGCCAGCTCAAAACCATGCTCGGTCTTCTCGATTGAATAGCCCAGCGCCATTAATTTCCGGGCCAGCTCATTCCGATAAATTTCGGTGAAATACCGAGCGCGGTCGAAAAGCTCTCCGGCTTCAAGTGCCACCAAGCTACCGTCCCGCGCGTCGCGAGTGACGTTGAAGATGAATGCGTGGGAGTGAAGTTGAGGATCAAGGGCACGGCTTTCGCCCCATGGGGGAGGAATGGCCATTTGCCTCTTTCGAAATCGGCGATGTATCCGGAAGTTGAAGCTGGGGTAACTCGGCGGATTTCCATTCCGAACAGCTCGGGCCATGTCCGGCGAAGAGTCGCGATGGGGCGCAGTCGAACCTCTGTGGATGCCTGCCTCAGTTTGGGGTCGCCCTGCACCTGCCGGGTGTAAATCAACGCCACCTCTTCGTATTTCGACTTCAGGTCCATTCCTGCTGTCACTGTACCGGTGGTGACACTTTCGCGGATTTCCTTCAGCTTGTCGGGGAGTCGCAGCTTTGCGGTCGTGGCGACCTTGGTGTCCAGGGAGCGATATTTGTTTAATCCTTGGATCTTCAGCCGAGCGTAATAGACGCCCGTGTCGCCGTCCTTAACGAGGTTTTGCGTCGAGGTGGGAATGATTTTCATCCCCTAGGGTTAGGTGTGAGTCAATTCCGGCCTCCATCTACTTCTGTAAGTCACTCATGGTGCCCGGGAACGGACTCGAACCGTTACACCTTTCGGCACAGGCTTCTGAGACCTGCGTGTCTACCAATTCCACCACCCGGGCAGGGAAGGGAGGCAAACCACACGGGGCCCGAACGCCCTAGGCAATCATAAAATTCGCCAATCCTTAGCGAAGTCTCGAATTTGCGAACGTAACGCCGGTTTTGAGAAAGTAGCGCAGACTTCCAGTCTGCTTCTTCCTCGTGGTTACCGACTAAAAATCCCAACCACAAACACGTTATCCTACACCAAGCAGACTGGAAGTCTGCGCTACTTTTTTCTTCGGCGGACCGCGTGGCCGGCATGGCCCCTGGTTTATTTACTCCACGTGGCCAACTCGGTGCGGGCGCGTTGCATCTCGGCTATGATCTTGTGCGCATGATCGAGCAGGTGTTTGCCGGGAGCGGTTAACGTCACCCGCCGCCCCAGCCGATCGAACAGTCGACAGGATAAATCCTCCTCCAAAGCCTTGATCGCGTGGCTGATAGCCGACTGCGTGAGGTTCAACTCGTGCGCAGCCAAAGTGAAGCTGCCCACGCGGGCTAGGGTGGTGAACGCGAGCAGCTTACGGCTATCTAAAAGAATCGTCATGGGAAAGGTGGGCGTAAGTAGGAGTCACCTTAAAAGCACGTTCCAAGCCAGCCAGCCGCCACAGTCGGACTTGGTGCAAAAAACCCCTCGCGGGTGCCGCACTTCAGTGCCACGGTGCGCTTTCTTTTTAACAACGTGGCCCGCTCCGACGACCGTTCTCCGCCTGCTTTCCGCATCGATTTCCCTCCCGAACTGCCCATCAGTTCGCGGGCTGCTGAGATCGTGGATCTGATCGCGGACCATCAGGTCATCATTCTGGCCGGCGAAACCGGTTCGGGCAAAACCACCCAGATCCCCAAAATGTGCCTCGCCGCCGGTCGTGGTATGCGCGGGGTCATCGCCTGCACCCAGCCGCGCCGCGTCGCCGCCTTGTCCGTTTCCCGCCGCGTCGCCGAGGAGCTCAACGTCCCTTGGGGCGGCCCGGTCGGTTGCAAAATCCGCTTCGACGACCGCACCACCCGCGACACCGTCATCAAGTTCATGACCGACGGCATGCTGCTCGCCGAGGTGCAGAGCGACCCGATGCTGCGCGCCTACGATACCGTCATCCTCGACGAGGCCCACGAGCGTTCGCTCAACATCGACTTTCTCCTCGGCCACCTGCGTAACCTCCGCCACCAGCGCCCCGAGCTCAAAATCATCGTCACCTCGGCGACCATCGACACCGAGGCGTTTTCCAAAGCTTTCGACGATGC
>JBILJE010000154.1:0-7464 GCA_044377395.1 Rariglobus sp.
CTCGGAGGCCAGCGTCGAAATGCGCTACGAAGATGAAAACATCTGGCTCACGCAGAAGATGATGGCCGCGCTTTACGATGTCTCCATCCCCGCCATAAACCAGCACCTCAAGCGCATCTTCAGCGACGACGAACTCGATGAGGGGGCAGTTGTTAAGCATTACTTAATAGCTGCCGCCGATGGCAAAAGTTACCAGACGAAGCACTACAACCTGCAGGCGATCATCGCCGTGGGCTTCAAGATCGAGAACGCGCGCGCCGTCCAGTTCCGCAAGTGGGCTAACCAGATTGTCAAAGACTACACCATCCAGGGCTGGACGATGGGTGACAGCGGAGTTGGCAAAGGCCCACGCCGAGAGTGAGTTTGAGAAATACCGCCTGGTGCAGCACCGGCTGTTCGAGTCGGACTTTGACCGGATGCTCAAGGAGCCGCCGGCGAAAGAGGACGCCCCATGAGTCTCAACGAAGCCATTGTCGAAGACGCCGCCCTCGGCTGGTTTGCTGAGCTGGGCTATGCGGTCGGCCACGGCCCGCACCTGGCCCCTAGCGAACCAGCGACAAACTCCGGGTGATCGCGGCAGAGTTGATATCCAAGGTGAGGCAGAGCGTGACCATTGACTGGACGCTACGTGAAAGCGCGCGGTCGAAGATCAAGATCATCGTGAAGCGGATTCTGAACAAATACGGGTATCCGCCTGACTTACAGGAGGAGGCCGTGAAGACGGTGTTGGCGCAGGCGGAACTGCTTTGCGCTGATTGGGCGCGGTAGGGTTGGTGGGTGAAGCGGTGGGCGCGGCTGGGGCGCGGGAGTCGGAGTGAACCGCACCCAAAGCCCCAGAAAAGTCGATTTGGGGACTCCAAAAGAGAGACAGAAATGGCCCGGACAAAATAAACGGGCGTAAAAAAGCCCCAAAAACTTTTGTAAGTCTTTGGGGCTAAAGTGGTGCCAGAGGCCGGGATTGAACCGGCGACCAAAGGCTTATGAGTCCTCTGCTCTACCACTGAGCTACACTGGCGTTAGACGAAGGGCGGAGGCAAAATGGGCGGAGGGCACTTGTCAAGAGTGCGAACCGTGCGAGCCGCCTGATTTTTCGCCAGCACCCGTGCGAACTCCACCGGCCACCTTGACCTTGGCTTTGGCCTTGGGCTGGGGCTTACGTTTGGGTGTGCGCTCAATGTTGAGGTAGGTCTTCGAGCGCATCTGCTCCTCGTAGAACTCCACCAAGCGCACGCCTTCGCGCGGTTTGACCAAATCCTCTCGGGTGGCGGCGTCGATCTGCGCCTTCATCTTGCGGGTCAGCTCCTCCCACTGGTATTGCACCCCGTCGATCACATCGGAGACGCGGCTGCCGGCCAGCGCCTCTTCGATGTAGTAGCCGTTGGGCTCGTCGGGCTCCAGGAAGACGTGCACCTCGTTGACTCGGCCGAAGAGGTTGTGCAGGTCGCCCATGATGTCCTGGTACGCGCCGGTGAGGAACACACCGAGGTAATAGGGCTTGTTGTTAAGCGGGTGCAGGGGAAGGTGATCCTTGGTGTCCTGCAGGTCGATGAAGGTGTTGATCTTGCCGTCGGAGTCGCAGGTGATGTCCACCAAAATGGCGTTGATGGAGGGTTTCTCCTCGAGGCGGTGCAGCGGGGTGATCGGGAACAGCTGCTTGAGCGCCCAGTGATCGAGCAACGACTGGAACACCGAAAAGTTGCACACGTACTGGTCGGCGAGCAGCGCATTGAGGTCATGCAACTCCTCGGGGACGTAGCCCACGTCGCGCGTCTCCTTGGCGATTTGCTCGCACACCTGCCAGTAAAGCGACTCGGCGGCGGCGCGGTTTTCGAGGTCAAGGTAGCCGAGATTAAAGAGGTTAAACGACTCCTCCTTCTTCTGCATGGCGTCGTGGAAACGCTCCAGCATGCCCAGCTTGGACTTGTTTTTGAGCAATTTTTCCAGGTCGGTCACCACCTTGTGTTTGACCTTCGGCAGGTGTTGCTGGCCGAGGGTTTCGCGCTTGTTGATGCGCTCAAACACCTCGACCACCAGCATGGAATGCGGTGCGACCACCGCGCGGCCCGACTCGGTGACGATGTCGGGCACGGCGACATTGGAGGCGACGCAAATGTCGCGGATGTTGGCCACCACGTCGCGGGCGTATTCGGCCATCGTGTAGTTCATCGACGACTCGAAGTTGGTGCGCGAGCCATCGTAGTCGATGCCCAGCCCGCCGCCGCAATCCAGGTAGCCCATGGGGAAGCCCATTTTGACCAGCTGGCAGTAAAACCGGGTGGCCTCGATCACGGCGTTCTTGATCGTGATGATGTTGGGCACCTGCGAGCCGATGTGGAAGTGCACCAGCTTGACGCACTGGGTGAGCTTGGCTTTGCGGAGTTTCTCCGTAGCGAAGAGGATTTCTGCGGTGTTCAGGCCGAATTTTGCGTTGTCGCCGGTGGACGACGACCACTTGCCCTCGCCGCGCGTTTGCAGCTTGGCGCGGAAGCCGATCAGCGGTTTTACGCCCACTTCGGCGGCGATGGTGATGATGTCATCGACCTCGGTGAGCTGCTCAACCACGATGATGATATTCTTGCCGATCTTGCGGCCAAGCAGGGCGAGCCGGATGTAATCATGATCTTTGTAGCCGTTGCAGACAATCAGGCTATCGGAGCCCTCGTGCATGGCCAACGCGATCATGAGCTCGGGCTTAGAGCCGGCCTCCAACCCGTAGCCGAAATTTTTGCCCGCATCGACGATCTCGTCGACGACCTCGCGCAGTTGGTTCACCTTGATGGGGAAAACCCCTCGGTATTCGCCCTTGTAACCCTCCTCCTTGATGGCCTTGCGGAACAGCTCGTTAAGCTGGGTGACGCGGTGGTGGAGCAGGTCCTGAAAGCGGATAACAAGTGGCGCCTTAAGGCCCATGCCAACGGCTTCGTCCACCACGTCCATGATGCGAATCTCGCGGCCATCGGCGAGGGGCTGAACATTGACGAAACCGTCTGAGTCGGCACCGAAGTGGCCGGAGCCCCAACGCTTGAAACCGTAAATTTCTTCGGATTGCGCGACTGACCAGGAGGAGGCGGATTTGCTTTTCAAAGAGGGAAAGGAGTGAGGACTGGGTTATGGCTTGCGTTCGGAAAGGTGGAAGCGGTTATCTAGCTGTTTCATTTTTCAAAAACCACAACTCGAAATAACAACCATGTCACACCTCGCCCTCGTCCCGTCCTTTCTCGCCCAGCAGCCCGCCCCTAGTGGTGGTTTCGGCCAGATCATCTTCCTGGTCCTCATGTTTGCCGCGATGTACTTTTTGATGATCGCCCCCCAGCGCAAAAAGCAGAAGGAGCACGCCAAGATGCTTGAGGCCCTCACCACCGGCGACCAGGTCGTCACCGCCGGCGGCATCTACGGCGAGATCACCAACAAGAAAGACGACCGCTACATCATCCGCATTGCCGAAGGCACCAAGATCGAAGTCGGCAAGGCATTCATCCACGCCTTGGTTAAAAAGTCCGACTAAACCGCTCGGCAGCTTGAGTCAGGCGGCAGGGAAGCGGCCCAGCGTACGCCCTCCCCCCCGCCTCGTTTGTGGCTAACCTACGCCAACCACCGCGCTCAGTGATAACCTGGAGTGCGGTTTGCCCTTTTTCGCGCCATGGGCCTCCTTCAAACCGCAGGCGTGACTACCCCCATTTTAACCAACCTCACCATGCTTAAACGCAACTTCTGGAAGCTGACCCTCAGCTTTGCCATCGTTCTCTGGGCGCTGTCGTCGCTCCTGCCGATCAACGACCGGCCCTTCGCCGAATTCGCCGCCGAAAAGGCCAGCGCCAAATCGACCGAATTCGCCGCTCTGATCAAGGAATCCGCAGCGCGCGTCGCCTCCAAACAATCGCCCAGCGTGTTTGTGGCGCTCAAGGTCATTGCCAAGGAGCGCAAGCTCGATCTGACGACCTATTTCCCGCAGTACCCGATCGAGGCCTCCCTGGGCAACGTCGAGAAGCGCAACTCCATCTTGCTCGATCACGTGCTGGCCCAGTCCAAGGGCAAGCTCCAGCTCGGTCTCGATCTCAAGGGCGGCATCGCCTTCACGCTTGAAGCCTCCGATGTCCCCGGCACCGACAACCTCGGTGAGGACGAGCGCAAACAAAAGCTCTCCAAGGCCATCGAGATCATCGGCGAGCGCATCAACGGCCTCGGTGTTGCCGAGCCCCTGATCCGTGCCGTTGGCACCAACCGCATCGAGGTCCAGCTCCCCGGTATCAACACCAACGACAACCCCGAGGTGGTCGCCAGCGTTCAAAAGCCTGCGCGTCTCGACTTCCGCTTGGTTTATCCCTTCGGCTCTCCGGCCAGCATCCCTGAAACCCCTTCCGGTTACGAAGTGATGGAGCTCGAACAGGATGTTCGCGGCCAAACCGTCACCGACACTCTCTACGTCAAACGCCTGCCCTCCATGACCGGCGACGGCGTCTCCGGCGCTTATCCGGTGATGGATGAGTTCGGCCGTTTTAAGATTAACCTGCGTTTCAACGAGGCCGGTTCGCAGCGTTTTGCCGAAGTAACCCGTGAGATCGCCGAGTACTCCCAGCAACTCCAGCAGCAGTCGGGTAATGCAAACGCCCGCGCCCGCCTCGCCATCGTGCTGGACGGCAAACTGTATTCCGCGCCCGGCGTGGAAAAGGAAATCTCCGGCGGCTCCGCCGAGATCTCCGGCAACTTCTCCCAACGCGAGGCCTTCGATCTGGCCAACGTGCTCAACAACCCGCTCGACCTGCCATTGCAGATCAAGGAGCAGTACGAAGTCGGCCCGTCGCTGGCCGCCGACTCGGTCGCCAGCGGCAAATTGGCTTTCATCATCGGCACGGCGCTGACGGCGGGGTTTATCATCCTATTCTACACTACGGGCGGCTTGCTGGCGGTGTTCGCGATGGGGCTCAACGTTGTGATTATCCTCGGGGTGATGGCCAGCATTGGGGCCACCTTGAGCATGCCAGGCATCGCCGGTATCGTGCTGACCATCGGCATGTCGGTGGACTCCAACATCCTGATTTTCGAGCGTATGCGCGAGGAACTCAAACTGGGCAAATCGCTCAAGTCCGCACTCGAAGCCGGTTTTGAAAAAGCCTTTTCGGCCATTCTTGATGGCAATCTCACCACGCTCATCACCGCGGCGATCATGATCGCTCTGGGCTCCGGTCCGGTGAAGGGCTTTGGCGTTACCCTGGCGATCGGTATTTTTTCCACGATGTTCTCCGCCCTGGTCATCAGCCGCCTTTTCCTGGATTGGGCAATTCACGGGGAGTTCGTCAAAAAAATGCGCATGTTTTCCATCCTGCAGACGACCAACTACGACTTCCTAAAGTATGCCCGTGGAGCCTTCATCGTCTCCTGGCTGATCGTTCTCGCCGGCATCGCCACCGTTTTGATTAAGGGTAAGGACATTTACGGCATTGATTTCTCGGGCGGTGACCAAGTGTCGCTGAGCTTCGACAAGCCGGTGTCATTGGCCGAAGTCCGCAAGGTGGCTGCCAGCCAAAACATCAGCGACATCAGCTTGTCTTACTCCAAGCAGATCGGCGGCGAGACCGAGGTCTTGCGCCTGACGACGCCCTTTGATCAGGCGAAGCTTGTGGTGACTGCCCTCCAAGCCGCCCACCCGACGGCTGGGTTTAAGCTGGTGAGCGAAGCGCGCATCGGGCCTTCGGTGGGAGATGAAATTAAGGCCAATGCGGCCTGGGCCATCTTCTGGTCCTTGGTGCTGATTCTTGTTTACGTGGCATTTCGCTTCGAGGTGGGCTACGGCATCGGCGCGGTCGTTTCCACGCTGCACGACGTGCTCATCACGATCGGCGTTTTTGTGATGATCGGCGGTCAGTTTAACGCCTCGATGGTCGCGGCCATCCTGTTGATCGTAGGTTACTCGATCAATGACACGATCGTGGTCTTCGATCGTATTCGTGAGGAGCTGATACTGAATCCCACCACGACCTTGCGCGACGTGATCAACCGGTCGTTAAACCTGACGCTGTCGCGAACGATCATTACGGGCGGCACCACCTTCATGACGGCGATCGTACTCGCCACGGTGGCGGGCGGCGAAGTGCGCGACATCGCGATCACGTTGATCATCGGTGTCATCACCGGAACCTTCTCCTCGCTGTTCATTGCCAGCCCGATTTTCTTCTGGTGGCACAAGGGCGACCGCAATCACGTGGAAAAGAGCCATGACGTTAAACCCACCTACGAGTGGGACGCCGGCAGCAAGCCGTCGCAGTAACCCTGCGTTTCTGCACCGCTGATGCGCTGGAGCTATAAGCCTTTCCCGGCCGATGAGGTCGGGAAATTGAGCACGCAAACCGGGGTCACTCCCGTTATCGCCGAGCTGTTGCTGCGCAACGGGCTCAGTGATCCGGTTGCCGCCGCAAGTTTTTTGCGCCCGGTGCTCGCCGAGCTTAACGACCCGTTCCTTTTACCCAACGTAGAATTGGCGGCGGCGCGCCTGCGTAAGGCGATCGAGTCGTCCGAGGACATCGTCGTACTGGGCGATTACGACGTGGACGGGGTGAGCAGCACGACGCTGCTGGTGAGCATTCTGCGCCGTTTCGGGGCGCAACCGCGCTTCGTGGTGCCTCGGCGCATGGAGGACGGCTATGGGTTGTCGCGCAGTGCGATCGACCGTGCGCTTGAGCAGGGCAAACCGCAGCTTTTTATCGCGCTGGATTGCGGCACCAACTCGCATGAGGAGGTCGCATACCTCGTCTCGCAGGGCATCGAGGTGATGGTCATCGACCATCACCGGTCCAAAGAAAAGCCGCTCGATCAAGGCCTGCTGGTGAACCCCCATGTGCATGGCTCCGCCGGCGACGAGGCCTGGCACAACCTGTGCACGGTGGGGCTGGTCTTCAAGGTGGCCCACGGCCTGATCAAACTGCTGCGCGCCGAAAGCCACCCCGTCGCCCTTCAGATAAAACTGCGCGACTACCTCGATTTGGCTGCGATGGGCACCGTCGCCGACCTCGTTCCGCTCACCGGTGAGAACCGGATTCTAGCCCGCTTTGGCCTGCGCATCCTTCAGGCCTGCGAGCGCCCGGGTGTGCGTGCGCTCATGCAAATCGCCGGTGTGCGCCCCGACCACGGCATCAACCCCGTGGACATTTCCTTCCGCCTCGGCCCGCGCATCAACGCAAGTGGACGTTTGGCCGACGCGGCACTCTCGGTCGAACTCATGCTGAGTGACGACGAGCAGTTTTGTGACGAGACGGCGCAGCAGCTCGATTTGTTTAACCGTGAGCGCCAGGAAATTGAGCGCCACATCACGGAAGAGGCCGAGCGCATGATCGAACGCGATTTCGCGGATTGGCCCGGGATCGTTTTATTCGGCGAGAACTGGCACCCCGGAGTGGTGGGAATTGTCGCGGGGCGCGTCAGCCGCAAATACAACCGCCCGTGCGTAGTGCTCGGCAACGAAGGTGAGTT
>JBILJE010000018.1:0-20469 GCA_044377395.1 Rariglobus sp.
CGAGTTTCCTTGAATCTCGCTTGCGCCAAACGGTGCGGGTTGTTCCCGATCTGACGTTGCTCGGCCTTGCCACCGCATATCGATTAAATTCAATGATTTAAACTCATGGAGTGGGCTATTTTTTAAGCGGAGTTAATCGATCCTTTGGCCACAAAAACCACTAAATGACACAAAAAAAGAGCGCACCCAGCATGGGGTAACGAACCGATGATTTAGCCGCAAGAAAGCGCAGGATTCGCAAAGGCAACCAACGTACCAGTAACCCAACAACACTTAACGGATTTTCATTAACCGTTAATGAAAGCTAAGATACGCTAATTAAGAGGTGGAGACGCCTTGGTTTTTATTAGCGGAAATTAGCGTTCATTAGCGGTTAAAACGGTTCGTTCGTATTTCGTTGAGTGGGAAATCGGCGCAGATTGGTTTTGACTTAAAAAAGCCCTTAACGGCATATCGATTAAACCTGCGATAAACCATCGCGTTTGCTCCATCCCCTACTTCACTGCCCCACAACCATGTCCGCCGAAACCCCCGCCATCGAAGTCCGCGACCTCGTTAAAACCTACTCCGGCCACACTGCCGTCAGTAAGATCAGTTTCAGCGTGGCCCGGGGCGAGATTCTGGGCTTTCTGGGGCCCAATGGTGCGGGCAAGAGCACGACGATGCGCATTCTCACCGGTTACCTGCCCGCGACCGCCGGCGAGGTGAACGTCTGCGGCGTGCCGGTGGCTTCGCGCGGCGACGAGGTTAAAAAGTTTATCGGCTACATGCCGGAGAACAATCCGCTACCCGATGACATGCGGGTGGCCGAGTACCTGCATTACCGGGGCCGCCTTAAGGAGATTTCGCGCCGCAAGCTCGGCCCGCGCATCGACGAGGTGCTGGAATTGTGCGACCTCACGCGGGTGCGCCACCGCATTATTGGCAAACTGTCCAAGGGGTTTCGCCAGCGTGTGGGCATCGCCGATGCGATCCTCGCCGAGCCGCCGGTGATCATCATGGACGAGCCGACCATCGGGCTCGACCCGCACCAGATTTTGATCGTGCGCGACCTCATCGCGAGCCTGCGCGGGCGCATGACGGTGATCATCTCCTCGCACATTTTGCCCGAGATCGAGATGACCTGCGACCGGGTGTTGATCATCAATCAGGGCCGCGTCGTGGCAGCCGGCACCCCGGCGGACCTGCGGCGGGAAGTTTTTGGGCAGGCGCGCTATGAATTGGTGGTGGCCGGCGAACTGGTGAGCGCGTTGCCCAAGGCCCTCAGCGATATCGATTCCACGCTCCAAATCGCCGAAAGCGGCGCGCCCGATGCGGCAGGGTTTTGCACGCTCATGCTCACCAGCACGCGCGACGAAGACCTCGGTGAAGCCGCGCTACGTGCGCTCGCCACGGATACGCGCTTCCGCGTGCGCTCGCTGTGCCGGATCCAGCCCACACTGGAAGACGTTTTCCTTGCCGCCACCCGGCGCGGTTGGGAAAAAGTCGATTCAACGGCCGCCCTGCCGACCCAGATTCAAATAAGCACCCCATGAAGCACTTTACGACCCTGCTCAGTCACGAGATCCGCATGCTGCTGGTGAGCCCCAGCACGTACATCGCCGCCGTGCTTTTTCTCACGGTGATGGGCTTCATCTTTTCCGGGGTGCTGGAAAGTTACAGCGCCTCCGCGCAGGAAACCTCCCCGGCGGCGGTTTTCTTTCAACTGTTCTGGCTGCCGGTGTTTTTTATGGTGCCACTGCTCACCATGAAATGCCTGGCCGAGGAGCGCCGCCTCGGCACGTTGGAAACGTTACTCACCTCGCCGGTCTCCACCACCGAGGTCGTGCTCGGCAAGTACTTCGCCGCCTATTTTCTATACGTGCTGCTGTGGGCGTCGACCGGGGGCTTTTTTTATATTCTGCACCGCTTTGCCGGGGATGCGCGGTTTCTCGACAGCGGGCCGCTAGTCGGAGGCTATTTGTTCATTGCGGTTTCGGGGCTGCTTTACGTGGCGCTCGGCGTGTTTGCCAGTTCGCTCACCCGTAATCAGGCGGTGGCCGGCATTCTGGCGTTCACCCTGTTATTTAGCATCATCATCGGGGTTCGTTACGTCAGCACCCTCGAGGTGCTCAACCTCGAATCAATGCACCCCCTTCGTGCAACGATCGACTACATGCTGGACCGCCGCCACTTCGAAGACTTTACCCGAGGCGTGGTCGATACCCGCCAGATCCTCTTTTATTTAAGCGGCACCGTGCTCGCGCTGATTTTTAGCATCCTCGGCGTCGAAGCCAAACTCCTCCACAGCTGATCATGGCCAAGATAACCTCCTTCCGCACGGTCCGCTGGGTGCGCACCCTCAACCTGCTCGCGCAGGTCGTGCTTTTTGTGTCGCTGTTCGCCGGCCTTAACTACCTAGCCATTCACTACGGCTGGCGCTTTGACCTGACCACCAATCACCGCCACTCGCTCTCACCGGAGACGCGCGCGTACCTGAAAAACCTGACGCAGCCCGTGCGCGTTATTGTCACGCTTAATGCCGACAGTGACAACGAGCAGGTGGTCCACGCACACCGCGATGTAGCGGGATTGCTGAGGGAGTACGGTTTCGCAACAGCAGGTAACGCCCGCGGCAAGGTCACCACCGAGTTCATCGACGTGTACCAGCGGCGGCGCGAGGCGGAGTTGCTCGGGATTGACCAGCCCAACAGCATTCTGGTGCTCTGCGGAGACCGTCGCCGTGTGGTGGGGCTCGACGAGCTTTACCGCGTGGAAAACCAGGAAAAAAAGGCATTCCGTGGCGAACAGGCCTTCACTGCGGCGATCCTTGATGTCTCCAGCCCGACGAAGAAAAAAATCTATTTTCTCACCGGTCATGGCGAGATGGCGGTGGATGACGTGAGCCCGGCGCGCGGGCTGTCGGCGCTGGATGCGGAGCTGAAGGCACGCAACTTCGCGGTCGATTCGCTGGATTTGTCGCTGTCGCGCAAAATTCCAGACGACGCCGCCGTGCTGGTGATTGTCGGCCAGCAGGGGCGCTTTGATGCCGCCGAGCAGGAGTTGCTGCGCCAGTACCTCTCGAACCGAGCAGGACGCATCCTGGCGTTGTTGGCACCCGGTTATCCGACGGGATTGGACGACCTTTTCTTCGACTGGGGCGTGCTGGTGGACGATGTGGTGGTTTTTGATTCAGGGAGCAACGCGCAGAGCGAGACGGGCGACCTGATTTTGCCCGCATTGGAAAAAGACCACCCGATCACCAGCTCGCTGTTGAGTTATAAAATCCCCCTGCGCTTCGGGTTTTCGCGCTCGGTGCGACCCGACCCAGGCCGTACCCTGGACACCAATCTGGAAGTGAAGCCGCTGGTGGCCACCTCGGAGCAGGCGTGGGGCGAGCGCAATTATCGCGAGCGCGGCACACCCACTTACGACGTCGGCGTCGACCTGCCGGGGCGCATCATGGTGGTGACCGCCTCCGAGCGCCGCACCGCCCGCAGTAACCTGCCGTTCACCGTACCCGGTGGCCGGTTGGTCACCTTTGGCAGCGCGGACTGGATCGCCAACGGGCGGCTCGGGGTGATCGGTAACCTCACGTTTTTCATGGCGGCGATCAACTGGACGACCGACCGCGACATCGACCTGAATGTACCTGCCCGGCCTATCGAGAAGTTCCAGCTCGCCCTGAGCCAGGAGCAGCTGCAACGCCTGCGCTTCAGCCTTATTTTTATCCTCCCGGGCCTCGCGGCCACCCTCGGGATCGTCGTTTACCTTACCCGTCGCAACTAACTTTTCGCCGACCTCTCCATGCGCACCAAAGTCACGCTTGTCCTGCTCCTCCTGAATGTCGCTTTGCTAGCGGTGATCATCTACGCACGCCGCGAGTGGCAGGCGGAGCAAGAATCAGCCCGGTTCAGCAAACGCGTCCTCGGTAACGAAGCCATCGGCATGAACTCGCTGGAGATCACCTCGGAGGGCAAGACCCAGCGCATTCGGCTGGAACGCCCCAGCGACAACGCACCGTGGGAACTTAAGGACCCGATTAACTGGCCCGCCAACGATTTTGCCGTACGGCGCATTATTCACGAACTCGAGTTCTTGGAAGCGGAGACAAGTTTCGCCGTCGAGGGTTTGGCGGCCAACGGCCAGTCGCTTGCCGACTACGGACTCAAGCCGTCGAAGCTCACGCTTACCTTCACGCGCCCGACCGCTGTGCCCGGTGCGCCGGCGCAGACCACGCGGCTGGAAATTGGCGACACCACAAAAGTGGGCAATCGCCTGTATGTGCTCTCTCCCGACGGCAAGAAGGTCCACGTGGTGGGGAGGAGTCTGGCGGAGAGTTTGATCGTGGGCATGGAGGAGCTGCGGACCGACACGTTGTTTACGATACCCGTTTTTGAAGTGCGCTCGCTGGGGATGCAGAATGCAGCGCCCGCCCCCCGGGTGCGCCTGCGCCGCGATGGGTCGCAGTGGGCTTTTGAGGCGCCGATTGTGACCCGCTCCAACAAGGCTCCCACCGAAGTGGTGATCAGCGGGCTGAACCGGCTGCGCGCGGTTGATTTCCTGACGGCTGCGCAGGTCGCGGAGAGCGGTTTGGACAAGCCGGTGATGCGAGTGACGGTGGAGGGCAACAGCCGCCGCGAAACCTTGCTGGTGGGGCGTGTTTATCCGGTAAAAATTGCCACCAAAAAGGATGATGCAAAGAAGGATCCGGCGCCCGCTACTTCGTACTACGCGCGTATGGAGGATCGCACCCAAGTCTTCGTGACCACGATTCCGGACAGCTTGTTTGAAACCCTGCGCCGCGCCCAGGAGACTTTGCGCGAGCCGCGGATTTTGGATTTCGACCCGAGCGTGGTGACCACGGTAAGCCTTGGGGCGCCCGGCCAGCGCGAGCCGCTGGTGTTGCGCCGCAACGACACCACCGGTTGGCAGATCGTGCCCGCCTCGGGCGGCCCAACCCTCGCGGCAGACACCACGCTAATCACCCACCTGCTCCAGCGCCTTGCTCTGCTCACGGTGGCCTCGCCGGTGCCGGGTGAGTCGGGCTACCTGCGCGATGCGCCCTCGGATGCCGAGATTGAGAATTTCGGGTTCAACCTGCCCCAGCGTGAGATTACGCTGACCCTGGCACCTGTCGCCGCCGCCACAGGTGGACTGGCTGCACCGCGTCGACTGACGCTGCAAATCGGGGCGAGCAGCCTGCAAGGCGGTACCTTGCAGGCGCGCGTACTGGGGCAATCGTTTATCTACGCGGTGGCTGCCGACACCCTTAACTCACTACCCGTTGCGTCTTTGTTTTACCGCGACCGCACCGTGCGTACCCTTCCAGAGGGCGCCCGCATCACTGGGATCAAACTCGTGGCCAACGCCGCCCCCGAGCAGCCGCTCGTCAACCTGAGCCTGGCTGAGGGGCAGACGTGGGATGACGCACTTACCGCGGAAACCGAAGTGCGCCGCACCGCACTGAAGACCGTGCTCACGAACCTGACGACCCTGCGCGCCAAACAATTCGTAACTGATTCGTTCACTCCGACCACGATTGTCGATGGCCAACCCACACCGTGGAAGTACGCCCTTGAAGCCACACTCGCGCTGGGTGGCGCGGCCGATACGCAGCAAAAAAGCATCACCACGCTCCAGATCGCCGAACGCTCGGGCGGTGGTGCCCAGTTGGCTGGATCGGCTGAATTCGGGGTGGTCTTTTCCGTTGAGCAAACCCTGCTCGACGCCCTGTGGCTATTGACTTACGGAGCACGTGACCCCGGCCCGCCTGCGGCTCCTGTGGTTCCTGCAGTCCCCACGGCACCTGCCGTGCTTGCGACCCCAGAAGCGCCTGTGGTGCCTGCCGAACCCGCCGTCACGGCAGCGCCTGTGGTGCCTGCTCCAGTCACCGTGGGCCCCGTCGCCGCTCCTTAAGTATGGCATTTCGGCAGGCATGGAAAGTGAGCTGGTGGGTCACTCGCCTCGGGGCCCGCGCGGTCCTTTGGGCTGGTTGGCTGCTGCTGCTCAGCGTCCTTGCCGCGCAGCTGTATGTGTTGTCCTCGCGGCACATCCTACTGCCCGAGTCTGCCCGGCATGCCATCGAAACGCGGCTGGCCGAGCACGGGCTGAGGGTTAAACTGGGCCTGGTTCGCATCGATTTTTCCGGTGATGTTCGCTGCGAAGACGTACAGGTTGGCCCCGTCTCGATGGAGGCGCCCTTGGTTACGGCCAGTTCGGTTTATACCAACATCGATATCGGGCGTTTGCTGATCGGTGAGTTGAGTCTGAGTGAGGTGCGGGTCAGTGGCTTGGACCTGCATTTACCCGGGATGCAATCGCTGTCGGGGGTGGACGAAGTGATGGTTGGGGGAGTGGACCTGGAGCTGCACCAGTCCGGCAGCGAAATCGTTTTGTCGCACCTGGCTGGGTACATTCGCCAAGTCCCGGTGCAAGTTTACGGGCGTTTTCCGGTGCCGCAGGTACAAGAGGGGGCGCAACGTGCGAGCCTCAAGGAGCAGGTTAAAACCTTTAGCGCCGCATGGCTGGGTGTTGCCCGGCAAATTCAGGCCGCTGATAGCTGGCTGGGGGCCTTTGATACCCCGCGCGTGGACATTAAACTCATCGCGGAGGGCAAAGCGGGGGCGCAGGCGAAGGTGGAGTTCCGCGCCGCAGGGATCGATCTGGGTAAATTGCCAGGCGGGGCGACCGGTTTTCTGTTCGGGGTACGTGCCGACAGCACACTGCCCTTGAGCGAACTGGGCCGAGTACCCGTGGACATCGAAGGAGCAGTTGCGTCGTTGCAACTGCCGAAGGATATCACGGCGCAAGGGCTGGCGTTCCGGCTCAATGGGGTGCCCGGCGGGGAGTATGGGTTTGCGGCGAGCCAATTGGAACTGGAGTTCGCCTCGTTGCGTTGGCGCGAGATCGAGATCGGGCCGCTTGCCAGTACGGCAAGACAACCCGAGCACGGCCGATTTGCAGCAGACGTTTCACTTACGCTGGCGGGCGCGCCCTGGCGGTTGCAGGGCACGGTGGAACCCAAAACCGGCACGGCCGAGGTGGCGCTGGATGGCTTCGTGGAGGCGGCCACGCTTACCTTTGCAGGGCGGCAGATCGGGAAAGAGTTGGGGAAGTTACTCGTGCCCGCACAGCCGGCCCCGTTGCATGTAAAGGCATCGTTCGCGCCGGGCTGGAAACTCGCGCAGGCGCAGGGGCGCTTGCACAGTGGGCACGTTCTGGTGGGCGGGGTGCCGATCGATGAAGCGGGCACGGAGTTTACCTACGACGGCAAGCGGGTTTTCTGCGACAACCTGGTGCTGCGACTGGGGGATAGTTTGGCTCACGGCAGCTATGAGATGGACGCTGGCACGTTGGACTTCCGCTTCTTGCTCACTGGCGGGCTGCGGCCGAGGGGCATCGATAAGTGGTTCCATAGCTGGTGGAGCGATTTCTGGAGTACGTTTACCTTCAATGCCTCCTTGCCCGTGGCGGATGTGGATGTGCTGGGGCGTTGGGGTGATCTGACGGCGACACAGGTTTTTGTCCAAGCGGACTGCGCCGATACCGGGCTAAAGGGCGTGACTTTCGAGCGCGTGCGCACGCGGCTTTTCCTGCGTCCGCACTGGTTCGATATCCGGCACTTTGACGTCACCCGTGTGGGTCACGGGGCGCAAGGGTGGCTGTCGCGCACGCTCGATCTTGATAAAAACACGTGGACGACGATGGAGTTCGATGTGGAGTCGACGCTGCCGCTGGAGACGATCGGGGAGTTGTTCAAGCAGGAGTCCGCCGAGTTGCTTGCGCCCTATGCGTTCACGGTGCCACCGCTGTTGAAATTAAACGGCCGGGTCGACAGCGCCGCTGCGGTGGGCGGTAAACATGAACATATCGACATTGATTTGAGTTCGACCGGTGCGATGACCTACCACGGTTTTCCGCTGTCCGAGCTGAAGGTTAAAGCGCTCTTGCGCGACGAACGCATTGAGTTGCCTGAACTGGCGGTGGTTTTCGCCCGGGGCGGTGCCAAAGGCGCGGCGCTGCTACAGGGGCCGGCGAACGCGCGCCGGTTGTCGTTTAATATCGCTCTGGCCGACGCCAATCTGGGCGCCGCGATGCAGGCGGTGGCGCAGTTGCAGCCGAATACTGCCACGGCCCCGGCCGTGAGCGAATCCGGCAAGGCCGCGCGGGCCAGGCAGACGCTTTATGACCAGGGTAAACTGGATCTCACGCTCGCGGCTGAGGGCCTGTACACGGACTTTTTTAGTTTTAACGGCAACGGACGCGCGGTGATTCATGGATCGGAACTGGGGCAATTAAATCTATTCGGACCGCTGTCCGCAGCCTTGAGCGGGTCCTTGATTAATTTCGGGAGCTTTTCCCTGACGCGGGTGGAGGCGCCCTTTGCGCTTCAGGGTGAGCGGTTGCGGTTCGACGAGCTGCGTATCACCGGACCGAGCGCATTGATCCAGGCCAAGGGCTATTACCGATTGCGGGACGGTGCGCTGGATTTCACGACGAAGGTTTTCCCGTTCGACGAAAACTCTTCGGTAGTGGGCAATGCGGTCGGCTTCGTGCTGAAGCCCTTCTCGCGGGCGTTGGAGGTGAAGCTGACTGGCACGTTGAACAGCCCGTCGTGGATCTTTGCCTACGGCCCCAGCCGACTGCTCAATACGCTGATTGGTGGCGAAAAAAAAGACGCTCCGCCGCGTGTCCCCACTGCGCCGCCAAGCCCGCCCAACACGCAACCGAGCGTTCCCACGGCTCCGGTAAATGCGCCCTAGACGAACTACCGTTAAGCTGTAATTCATCATGGAAATGCATCTGAATTCGGGCGCTGGTGGAGTCCTGTCGAGCGGTCAGGGGAGTGCCATTACGCGATGATTTATCCCTCAGACACGAGTCCTTCGGCCTCATTGATACGGCGGCTGGTGCTCGGCCTAGCGGGCCTCGCCGTGGTCTTGGCTGCGGGAGTGCTCTTTCTCGGGTTTGACCCGTTTGGATCCGGCGACATTCGCAGTATCGAGACGGTACCGGTCGTGTTGGGTTTGGGGGTGTTGGGCTGTGTCCTAATCGCCATTGAGCAGGGTTATCGTAATGCGGCGTGGTTGGCGCTGGGCCCCGCGCTGCTCGGCTTGATTTCATGGGTCGAAAACGAATTAGGCCAGGTTTCCGGGCTGGAGGCGTGGATCACCTCAGCACTGATCGGCGAGAGTGTAAGTGCAGTCGGGCACATGCCGCTGGTCGCCGCGATCACCCTGATTTTGATTGGGGGTTTGCTTCCGTGGCTGGTCAGCAATTACAACAAAAAGAGGCGATTGCTCGTACTGGCCATAGGCGGCTCGTTACTGGGTGCAATAGGCATCACCACACTGATTGGGTATTCGCTGAATTTTTCGGTGGGTAATCGCTGGGGTTCGAGCATCAATCTGCCTCCGGTAGTGGCGGTCATCATGTTGTTGAGCGGTTGCGCGGGGCTGATGCTCGCGTGGGCCGAACATAGTCAGCGCAAGGTCGCACCGCCTGCCTGGTTACCCGTGCCGGTGATTATCACTTGCGCGATGTTCACGTTGATTCTTTGGGCGGGACTGCATGAACGAGAAACCGCGTATCTGGGGGCGAATACCCAGCTTACCATCAACAGCCTCGCGAGCACGATCGACTCCGAGTTTACGCGCCATGCCGGCAGTCTGGAACGCATGGCCCGGCGTTGGACTGCGGATACGGCTGCCGGACTCTGGGAAGCCGATGCATTCACGTGGCTGGGCGAGACCCCTGGTGCGCTTACCTTAGCCCGTATTGAGCCCAATGGAACGACGGGCTGGTATTATTCACGCGCGGGCCACGAGCACCTCATCGCGTTCAACCAGTTTGTGGTCTACGAACGCCGCGCAACCCTCAACAAAGTGACCTTGAGCGGGGGCCCACTGGCGACAGGCACGTTGGCCATCGACGGCCACGGGCCCGGTTTCGTTATCTACGCGCCTATTTATCGCTCCAGTATGCTGGTTGGCTACATCGCAGCCGAGTTTACGTACCAACGCTTTTTCGAGGAACTCGACCAGCGTTTGCAATTAAGTACTCACCACCGTTGCGCGGTTTATTTGGGCGACGACCGCCTTTACGCATCCTCAAAACTCGGGGTACCCAGCGCGGATAGTCCGCTCTCACTGGAGTCCGTGTTTACCATTCAAAACCGGCGTCTGCGCATCGCCATGGAGCCCAGCGAGGAATCGGTACGTAAAAACCGCCGCTACCTGCCCGAGTTATCCCTTTTGGCCGGCATGGGTATCACCCTGTTGCTCGGTTTAAGTATCCACTTGGCTCGCACGGCGAGGGCCGGCTTGGTTGCCGCCGAAACCAGCAATCGCCTCCTGCGCTCCGAAAACGATGAACGGCGCCGGATCGAGACGATGTTAAAGGTGTCCGATGAGCGTTTGCGCCTCACGCTGGATGCAACCGTCGTCGGCACCTTCGAATGGGACTGCCGCCTGAACACCCTCCATTTCAGTCGAAGCGTATGGGCGATGCTCGGCCAATTGACCGGCAATGAGTACACCACCCCGGCAGCGTGGCAGATGCTAATTCATACCGAGGATTTGGCAGTCTATGAGTCCGCGCTGCAGACGCAGCTTACCGGCCTAAATGCCTTCATTGACCCGGTGTATCGTGTGCGCACCGACACCGGGGCCTGGCGCTGGCTCTACATGCGCTCCAAGATCGTGGCCTATTCCACCTCGGGCGAACCGGATCGTATCGTCGGAACCCTGCAGGACGTGACCTTCCGGCGTGAAGCCGAACAGGCCTTGCACGCGAGCCAGGCCGCCGCGCGCAAACTCTCGCTGGTAGCCAGTCGCACGGACAACCCCGTCTTCATCATTAAACCCGATGGTCTCATCGAGTGGGTGAACGATTCCTTTGAGCGGGTCACGGAGTTCAACTTTGCGGAAGTCATCGGCCGCAATCCGGTGGGCTTTACCGCGGGACCTGAAACCTGTCAGCGCACCCTTCGCCGCATTCACTGCTTAATTGGACGCGGACAGGGTGTTTCCACCGACATCATTATTTATTCCAAGTCGGGACGGAAATACCATGTGCAGATCGAGATTCAGCCCATCCGCAGCCAGGACGGGGTATTGGAAAACTTCATCGCGATTGCCTCCGACATCACCGTGCGTGTTGAGACAGAAAATGCGCTACGCCGAGCCAAAACCGAGGCCGATTCCGCATCGCGGGCCAAGAGCGAGTTTCTCGCCTCGATGTCGCACGAGATCCGCACGCCGATGAATGGCGTCATTGGCATGACCAGTCTGCTGCTGGACACGCCGCTCAACGTCGAGCAACGCGACTCGGTTAACACGATTCGCACCAGTGGCGAGGCCCTGCTGTCCATTATCAACGACCTGTTGGATTTCTCCAAAATTGAATCGGGTAAACTGGAGCTCGATCAGCAGCCCTTTGAGATTGGGGCCTGTGTGGAGGAAACGCTGGATTTGTACTCCGGACAAGCCGCTGACCGCCGCCTTGAAGTGGCGTCATACATTGATCCTGCGGTGCCCCAGATGGTCATCGGCGACGTGAACCGGATCCGACAGATTCTCTCCAACCTGATCAACAACGCCGTCAAGTTTACCCCCGAAGGAAGCATCAACGTCACGGTGGGCTTGGCCGAAGCCGACGTTACCCAGCCGCCGCTTTGCGCCAACCACCTGCGTCTTGCGATCTCTGTGCGTGATAGCGGTATTGGCATTTCCGCCGAGGGCATTGACCGTCTCTTTAAGCCGTTCTCGCAGGTCGACTCTTCGACCACCCGCAAATACGGCGGCACCGGTCTGGGCTTGGCGATTTCCCAGCGTCTTTGCCTGCTCATGGGCGGGCGCATCGGGGTATCCAGTGAGATCAAAAAAGGCTCAACGTTCACCTTCACGGTTCAAGTCGAGCCTGCAGTCGGTGGTTTTTCAGCTCCCACACTCCCTCTGGAACTGGCCTCGGGGCCGGTCCTGTGCGTGGACGACAACCCGGTTAACCTCGCCCGCCTGACTGCCTTTTTCCACTCGCATGGAGTCGCTGTTTTACCCGCTGCAAACGCGCAAGTCGCCGCCGCATTGCTCAAGGAGTGCAGCCCGGTGGCGGCCGTTCTCGATTTGGAACTGCCCGAATTAGCCGGTACGCCACCGCTTCATGAAGCCCTTGTGGGTGCCGGAATTCCGCTCGTTGGCCTGCTCATCAGCAGCCGTGTGGCGGCCCCAAGCTGGACGGCGCAAACTCGCTTCGCCGCCGTGTCCCGGCCGCTACGCAACTTCGCGCTGAACCGGGCGCTTCATGCTCTCTTCCCGTCGAGCTCAACCATGCCGACCTTTAGCCTGCCCTCACACGCCCCCCTACTTGCGGTCCAAATTCCGCTGCGCGTGCTGCTCGTCGAGGACAACCTCGTTAATCAGCGTGTCGCGCTCCGCCTGCTTGATCGCCTTGGTTACCAGGCCGACGCCGTTGCCAACGGGCGAGAAGCGGTGGAAGCCGTCGCTCGGCACCCCTATCAGCTTGTGTTCATGGATCTGCAAATGCCCGAGATGGATGGCTTCGACGCGGCGCGGATTATCCGCAAAAAAGAGTCGGCCCACCCGCAGCCGTGTATCATCGCGCTGACCGCCAACGCGCTCCAATCCGACCGCGACGCATGCTTGGCGGCAGGTATGAACGACTTCATCACCAAACCCATCAAGCTGAGCGATGTTGACGAGGTGATCCGACGCAATTTCCCCAGCGCCAGTTAATCAGGGGCAGGTCTTCCGGCTTTGTTTTGGGCCGATTGCGCGGGCAAGGGGAAGTGGGTTTGGGCCCTAGTAAAAAACCCACCCCAGATTGTGCTTCAATGGAGCGGGAAGCTGGGTTACTGGTTGCGCCCTCCCATGTCCGACCTCAGCGACCTTTATCAATCGGTGATCCTTGACCACAACAAGCGCCCCCGCAACCGGGGCAAACCGCCCACCGCCAACCGGGTGGCCACCGGAGACAATCCGAGTTGTGGCGACAACTGCACGGTTTACCTGCACCTCGACCCCAGTGGCCGGATCGATGCGATTGGTTTTGAAGGCTCGGGTTGCGCCATTTCGCAGGCCAGCACCTCGCTCATGACCACCCTGGTCAAAGGCAAGACGCCCGCCGAAGCCGAGGCGCTTTTTAACGACTTTAAAACCATCGTCACCACCGGCCAGGCACCCGAAGAGATCAGTGATCTGGCCGCCTTCGCCGGCGTCCATGCCTTCCCCGCGCGCATCAAATGTGCCACCCTCGGCTGGCACGCCACGCTCGAAGCCCTTAAGCAGCCCCCCTCCGCCTAAACTCTTACCCGTAGTCGTTCTCATTCCTAAGTTTCGCGCCATTAAGAGTGAGTTGGAGTACCAGCAAAGAGTCGGAGTCAAAATGATTCCCGATCAATGTGGGGTAAATTGGCCGGGGACGGCCAACACTACAAAGGATCGGAAGATGTAGGGTTGGCCAAGGACGGCCAACGCTTCGGGACCGGAAAGTGTAGGGTTGGCCGTCCCTGGCCAATTCAGCCCAACTTGAAAACGAATTGGTATAAGAGTAGAATTACGGGAACGATTAATCTTTTCCGTAATGCCCTCGTCGAATTGAACCCTCACTGCCATGTCACTCTCGCCCGACCTTCGTCTCGATTTCCCTGCGCTTGATCAACTCGTTGGCGGAAAGCCCCTCGTTTATCTCGATAACGGTGCCACCACCCACAAGCCGCGCAGCGTGATCACCGCGATGTCGCGCTTTTACGAACGCGACAACTCGAATGTTCACCGCGGTCTTCACGCGCTGTCCATGCGCGCCACCGATGGCTTTGAGGGCGCTCGGGCGCGTGCGGCGCGCTTCATCAACGCGGCCCACGCCGCCGAGATCGTGTTTACGCGCGGCACCACTGAGTCGGTTAACTTGGTCGCCCACTCCTGGGGCAATGCCAATTTGCGCGCCGGCGATGTCATCCTGACCACCGAAATGGAGCACCACTCCAACCTCGTGCCGTGGCAGGAACTGGCCCGGCGCACCGGCGCAACCCTGCGCTACGTTCCGGTCATCGGGGCGGACGGCGAGCACGGGCTCGATCTGGATGCGCTCGACCGGTTGCTCACCCCGCAGGTGAAGCTCTTCGCCTTCACACACCTGTCCAACACGTTGGGTGTGCTCAACGATGCCGCCGCGCTGTGCGCCAAAGCCCGAGCAGTCGGTGCGCTGACGCTGATCGACGCCGCGCAATCCATCGGTCACGAACCCATCGACGTGCAGGCACTCGGCTGCGATTTCCTGGCCTTTAGCGGGCACAAAATGGCCGGTCCCACGGGCATCGGCGTGCTGTATGGTAAACGGGCATTGCTGGACGCCATGCCGCCTTACCAGACAGGCGGCGGCATGGTGGTGTCGGTGACTTACGAAGGAGCAACCTGGAAGCCGTCCCCGGAGCGTTTTGAGGCGGGCACGCCCAATATCGCCGATGCGATCGGGTTGAGCGCGGCATTTGACTACCTCGACGCCCTTGGTCGGCCGGCGATCAGTGCGCACGACCACGCGCTTGCACAGCATGCGTGTACTGCGCTAAGCGAGTTGCCTGGAATTCGGGTTCTCGGCCCCAAGTCGGGGCAACCGCGCGGTGGTTTGGTGAGCTTCGCTTTTGCCGAAGCGCACGCCCACGACGTGGTGACCTTTGCCGACCAAGACGGCATAGCCCTGCGCGGTGGACATCACTGCAACCAGCCGCTGATGCGCAAGTTCGGGTTGCCCAGCACCACGCGCGCGAGTTTTTACGTGTACAACACCGAGGCCGAGATCGAGCTGCTGGTGAAATCGATGCGCCGGATTTTGAAGTTCTTTGCCGGCTAAGCCGGATGCGGGCTGAAGCTGAAGCATCGTACTCCTTTCGGTCCGGCTTTTTAAAGGTTACTGCCCAACAATGGACTCGGCGGGATTTTGGCTTTAAGGCATTGCATGGGGCCAAAACGCCCCTTTTTGTGACGCGATGTCTTCACTCAAACTCCTGATTTTTGACTGCGACAGCACCCTGAGCGCGATTGAAGGAATCGACGAACTCGGGCGCTTGCGTGGTCCGGATGTGTTTAAGCGCGTCGAGGAAATGACCAACGAGGCGATGGATGGTAAAATCGCCGTCGAGGCCGTCTTCGGCCGCCGACTTGAGATCATCCGGCCCAGTTCGGCCGATGTCGCCGCCGTTGGGTGCCGTTATATTGAAACCGTTGAGCCTGAAGCCTTGGCCTCCATCGCCGCCGCGCGCGCCGCGGGTTGGACCCCGATGATCATCAGCGGTGGTTTTCGTAATGCGATCCGCCCACTGGCCGATTACCTGGGCATTGAGCGGATTGAGGCGGTTGACTTGTTTTTTGACGAAGCGGGCAATTACACCGGCTTCGACGAGGCCTACCCGACCACGCGTTCAGGCGGCAAACCGGAGGTGATTGCGCGGCTGAAGCGTGAACTTTCGCCTGCTAAAATCGTTATGGTTGGCGACGGTGCCAGTGACTTGGAAACCAAGCCGGTGGTCGATCTATTCGTCGGTTTTGGCCGTTATACGGCTCGCGAAAAAGTGAAGCGCGAAGCCACTCAGTTTATCTATAGCTTATCCTCGTTAGCTGAAATCCTGCCATGAGCACTCCCGCAGACACCTTGATCTCTGATTTCCCGCGTGCTCTATCAGCTTACGCCGATCCGGCCAGCGGCGGTGTGGGCGAGGTATTGCTGGGGCGCTTGCACGCGGAACCGTTTAACGGAGTGGCGACCGCGATATTCCTGCTGGCGATCCTGCACACGTTTGTAGCGGGAAAGTTCCGGCATTGGGCGCATGAAGCGGAGGCGGCTCACGCGAAGCAGGTAAAGCTGCGTCGCGAAACGGTTAAGGACAGCGACGGAGACGGTTATCCTGACGAGGTGAGTTTTAAGGGGCAGATCTTGCATTTCTTTGGCGAGATTGAGGCGATTTTCGGCATCTGGGTTATCGCCCTTGCTGCCGCGGTCACCGCTTTCAAAGGCTGGCCCACGCTGGTGGATTATATCGGCAAGAAAGTGAATTTCACCGAACCGATGTTTGTGGTCGTGATCATGGCGATTGCCTCAACACGGCCCGTGCTGAGCGTTGCCGAGCAGGGCATGCGTGCGGTGGCGTCGCTCGGGCGGGGCACAGTCGCGGCCTGGTGGTTGGCAATTCTGATCATCGGCCCGATTTTGGGCTCTTTTATAACCGAGCCTGCGGCGATGACCATTTCGGCGCTTCTGCTGGCGCGCCAGTTTTACGCCCTGAAGCCCTCGATTCGGTTTTCTTATGCGACGCTTGGGCTGTTGTTTGTAAGCATTTCAGTGGGTGGAACACTCACCCATTTTGCGGCACCTCCGGTACTGATGGTCGCCGGTCCTTGGAACTGGGGCATGCTGCACATGCTACAGCATTTTGGCTGGAAAGCGGTCGTGGGAATCGCGGTTTCCACGGTGGGTTTTTACCTCGTATTCCGGAAGGAGTTTGCGGTCTTGCAATCCCGTCGCGATCAGCAGTCAGAGGGTACTAGGCAAACTAAGGACCGGGCGATTCCGGCATGGGTGACGCTGGTGCAGCTTAGCTTTTTGGCCTGCACTGTTTATTTTGCGCATTATCCGGCGCTTTTTATTGGCGCGTTCCTGTTCTTTTTAGCGTTCACGCAAGCGACGGCGCACCACCAACGCACACTTGATCTTAAGCCCTCGTTGTTGGTTGGCTTTTTCCTCGCGGGTTTGGTGATTCACGGCGGGCTGCAAGGTTGGTGGATCGAGCCCGTGCTGAAGAGCCTCGGTGAGGTGCCGCTGTTCCTGACGGCCACGGTGCTCACGGCCTTTAACGACAATGCGGCGATTACCTACCTTGCCACCCTGGTCCCCGGCTTTACCGATCCACTCAAGTACATGGTGGTCGCAGGAGCGGTGACGGGAGGTGGCCTGACTGTCATTGCCAACGCGCCCAATCCGGCCGGCCAATCGATTTTAAACCCGTTCTTCCCCGAAGGTATTTCACCGCTTGGGTTATTCCTCGGCGCACTCGCGCCGACTGTAGTGATGGCGGCTTGTTTTCTTTGGCTTTAGGCCGGTGGTGGGCAAGCGGGGCGTCAAAAACAGGCTAACGGGGTCGCGAATGAGGGTAAGTGTTGCTCCCCGTTTTCACTGCCTGAAGCCGTACGCCCACGCTACGCTCAGGTGTGGGAACGGGCGCGGCGCAAAAAGGTAACGGCGAACAGCGCCACGCTTATGCCCACTCCCAGCGCCAGCAGTTCCACCCCGGGCATAAAGTGTTTTTTATAGGTGATAAACTCGATGCCGGTGATCGCGTCGATTTGCTTCACCGCAATCTGTGTCTTGGTCCAACCTAGGTTCCAACCAGCGGCCGCCCAAAAGGCGAAGCAGAACAGCGCAATGAATCCCGCCAGCATGCGGAACAATACCCGCCAAGCGGCGATTCCGGCATTAGGACTAACCGGGGGATTAACGGAGGGCGCGGGCGGATTGGTCATGGGGTTGTCGGGTTGTGGTCGAGCGGGCGGGAGTTGGACGGCGGCGCGATTCGCGCTTCTTACAAAATCAACATGGCGTCACCGTAACTAAAAAAACGATACTCGCGAACAATCGCCTCGGCGTAGATCTCCTGCAACCAAGCGATTCCCTCGGTCGAACCTGGGGTTAGGAAGGCCGATACCAAGCAAAGCAGCGTGGAGCGCGGTTGGTGGAAGTTAGTGATGAGCGCATCGACCCCGCGAAACGGGCGCGGGGGGTAAATAAAAATCCCCGCTTCGCCGAAATGGGGCCGCTCCGTCGGTCCAGCGTGGTTTTGCAGGAAATCCTCCACGGATCGCACGGTGGTGGTGCCGACTGCGATGCGCCGACCGCCTCCGCTGCCAGTTCCAGCAAACAGAGCGCGTTGGGTGGCAACGGGCAATTCGTAGAGTTCACGGTGGATGGGGTGGGCCTCAACGTGCTCGGTGTCGATGGGCTTAAACGTGCCCAGCCCGACATGCAGAGTGACCTCCGCAGCGGTAACGCCCTGTTTGCCAAGGGTGGCGAGTAACTCGGGAGTAAAATGAAGGCCTGCGGTGGGGGCAGCGACAGCGACTTGCCGAGCCCGGTCGGCGTAAACGGTCTGGTAACGCTCGATATCACGCGGGCGCTCGGCAGTCGGGTCAGCTCGCTCAATGTACGGGGGCAATGGCACGTCGCCCAAGCGGTTGGCCACATCGACGATGGTTTGCCCTGCGGGCGTGGTGAAGCGCACCAAGGCCGCCCCTTCCGCATCCTTTGCTAGCACTGTGCCGGCGAAATCTCCCTCGTGCGCAAACGTGGCGGCGACCGGGAGTTTTTTTCCGGGCCGCACCAGGCACCACCAGACATTGTCACCCTGGGTGGAGTCGGGGCGTAACAACAGGCACTCGATCACACCTCCGGTCGGCCGCCGTGCGTGTAGTCGAGCCGGCAGGACTGCAGCGTTGTTACGGAAAAGCGTATCACCCGCGCGTAAAAATTGAGGCAGATCGGCGAACGTGTGGTGCGCTACGGTCCGGGTGGCACGATCAATGACCATCAGACGCGAGGCGTCACGGCGAGCGGCAGGGGTTTGCGCGACAAGATGGTCGGGCAAGGTGTAGTCAAAAAGGTCAGTCGATAACGGCACAGCACGAAATAAGAGCCTAGCGTTTGCAGGGAGTGCGAGTTTCTTCCGCGCACTTTGGGGCGTATCGCCTTACTGATCGTCACCGCATAAATTCACGGGCCCAAATCAATCACTGGGACCAGAATTTACGTCATCCAATTAAAGTGGTGGCAAAACTCGGATTTGAACCGAGGACACGCGCATTTTCAATGCGCTGCTCTACCAACTGAGCTATTTTGCCGCTAAGGAAGGCGAGAGCAAAAGAGCTCCATGAGCGGCGTCAATGGGAATCTCTAGTATTCGCCGCGAATAATTTATAAAACCGTCCGTTCAATAATCAGGCCCCCTCCCTCGACCGGTTCCGAGGAGGAGAAACCAAATTGGCCGAGACGGCCGTTGCTACATTCTCCGATCCCCTGTAGCGCAAGTGTCCAGTCTGCTTCGACGCAATCCCTGCGCTGAAAACCTGAGCAGACTGGATGTGCCCTCGCGACATTTTGACCCGTTACGTTTCCGCGTTATCCACGCGCCGCAGCGGTGTGTCGTGAAAAATGTCGAACCACCAACCACTCGGTTTACTTACGACCTTCGGCGGCGTTTTTTATGTTGGCTGCCTCGGTGGCGGCCGAGTTGAATTGGTCAACTTGTAGGTAGTAGTGCTCACGGCGCTTGTAGTCCGCCGGCAGGATGGCCCGGGTGATCAGCGCGGGCTTGATCTTAGCCAACGCCGCCTCGCGCTCCTCTTGAGCTTTGAGCGCAGTTAGGCGGGCAACTTCGCGCTCAGCTGCGAGTTTTTGTTCCAATTCACCGGCAGCGATTTTGGCTAACGCGTCCTTGCGGGCGGCTTCTGCGGCGGCTGCTTCTACTGCTCGCAACTCGTTGGCTCGACGCGCGTTTTCCTGGATTTCAGCCTCGATGGCCGCAGCGCGCGCGCGAGCTGCGGCGGCTTCTGCCTGCTCGGCCTCTACGGCTAAGCGTGCAATAGTGGCCCGCTCGGTCGCCCTTAGGCGCTCCTGCTCGGCGGCGGCAATCACCTCGGCCTCCTTACGGGCTTTTTCCGCAGCCAACCGTGCCGCTTCGGCCTGCGCCTCAGCAGCTTCCCGTTGCCGCCGCACCTCATCGGCCCGATCCGCAGCCACTTGCTGCTCGGCCCGCGCCAGTTCGGCCTTTTGCTTGTAGTGCCGGAAGGCCAATACCCCACCCAAGCTGATTAAGAGCGCCAGAATTACAGCTAAATATCTTTTCTTCATAGTTTTATATATTAATTAAATTTAAAAAATCTGCCAACCGTACAAGGGTTCACCACTTCAGGCTGCGGTGCCGCTTGGGCACACGCAGAGCGATTGGATTGAGCCAGACGCATAAGTTATTCAAGCCAAGCTTTAGACACTTCACTCGGCATAGGTTCCAATTGCCGACTACGCCCACATGGCGTTCAAAAATGAGCGAGTCCGATTGGACTGTCATGCCCACACAATCCTCTTTGCGTCCGGCCGACTTTACGTTTCTTTGAGCCGCCCTTCGTACCCATGATCGCCGTCCGTAACCTCACCCGCGTCTTCCGCACCTACAAAAAACAGCCCGGATTTTGGGGTGGCGTCAAAGGCCTGCTGAAACGGCAGTACGAAGAGACGGCCGCCGCACGCGACATTAGTTTCGACATCGAGGAAGGCGAGTTCGTGGGCTTTATCGGCCCCAACGGCGCAGGTAAAACCACGACGTTAAAGATGCTCTCCGGCCTGATTTACCCGACCAGTGGCACGGCGCGCGTCGCCGGCTTCGATCCCAGCAAACGCGAAAACGCCTACCGTCGTCTCTTTGCCCTCGTG
>JBILJE010000346.1:0-3082 GCA_044377395.1 Rariglobus sp.
GAAAAACCAACTCTGGTGGGACCTGCCCGCCCAGGAGTCGTTTTTGCTCATCCGCCACATCTACGGCATCCCCGCCCCTCAATATCAGGCAACCCTCGATGAGTTGGTCGATCTGCTCGACGTACGAGCCAAGCTCAACGTCATGGTGCGCGAGCTTTCGCTGGGTGAACGGATGAAAATGGAACTCATTGCGGCCCTTCTCCATCGCCCCCGAGTCCTGTTTCTCGACGAACCCACGATTGGCTTGGATGTGATTTCCCAAAAAGCCGTGCGCTCCTTCCTGCGTGACTACAACCGCAAGTACAAGGTTACCATCCTGCTCACCAGCCACTACATGGCGGACATCAAAGAGCTCTGCGAACGCGTGATCGTTATCCACAAGGGCGCTAAAATCTACGATGGGGCCCTCAAGCAGCTCGAATCGGCCTCCGGCACGCGCAAAAAAATCATCACCTTTTTACCCGAGTCCGGCCCGGCGTTCCCATCTAACTGGCAGTCCAGTCATGGGGAAACCGCCTATGACGCCAGCGCGGGAAAATTCACCGTGCGCGTACCCAGTGAAAACCTCGTCGCTGTGGCGCAGGAAATCCTCTCCGCCGGTCTCGTGGCAGACATCTCCATTGAAGACGTACCACTCGAAGACGTGATCGCCGAGCTGTTCAAAGCCCAGTAAGCGCAAAAAACACAACGCGTGTCCGTTTATCGGGGGAAGCCCAACCGAGAGTTCGCTTAGACTTCGATGCTTCAAATACCGCCGATCTCCCACCCTCATTTTTTCCTTTCATGCGGGGGGCTGAGGTGGTTGGTTAATAGAGCCCCAAAAGAAAATCCATGATAGCAAATCGTCAACAGGGCTTGGTTAATGCATACGCATTTATTGCGGCATTGATCGCGGTCGCCTTTCTATTGATTTACAAGGCATTATGCGAATCCACTCCATGGATCCGCCTTTCCGCTCCGGAAAACTTAACCCCTTACTGCATGGCCGTATTCGTGGGGATGATGATCAGTTTAGGCGGGATTCGTAAACGTGGCTATAGCCTGCATTTGATGGGGTGGTTTGAAGGGACTAACTTGGCGCTGCGACAAGTCTTCCATGTCTCAGGCTGCCTCTTCGGCTTGATGTTTGTCCTTAAAGATCACGCCAATAGCCGGCTTTTTTTTGGTACTTACCTGCTGCTTCTCGGTATTTATCTTACGCAGCTCCACCGCGTGTTTCCGGCAAAATTAGCCAACTGGTTTTTCGGTAGCTCCTCGCGTATGCCCACGTTGTTTATCGGCAGTGGGAGTGACCTATTTGACTTGGATGATTGGATTAGTAACCGAGGGCATTTGGGTATCCATTCGGTCGGTTTAGTGTCGGATGAGCCCCCTACCCGAGCCGACACTGCCATTGCGCCCTATTTGGGGAAAGTGGCGCAATTAAGGGAAGTGATTCGCCGCGCTCAAGTTCGCCAAGTGGTTTTATTGAAATGGATGGCGGATACGGAGGCGCTGGAGCGCATCATTAAGGACTGTGAGGCAGAGGGGTGCAGGTTTTTGATTCACAATGACTTACAGTCACGCTTTGCCCGCCCGCTAATTCCGATTAAAGAAGGCGGGCGGGATTTTTTGTCGCTTAAAGAAGAACCGCTGGAGGACCCGATCAATCAGGCCACCAAGCGCTTGATGGACATTGCGATCTCTTTACCGGTGGTGCTCCTAGTGCTCCCCCCGTTGTGCTTGTTCGTCTGGGTAGTGCAATGCATTCAGGCTCCGGGGCCGTTGTTTTTTGTGCGCCCTCGAGGGGGGAAAAACCGCAGCGAGTTTAATATGCTCAAATTCCGTTCGATGTATGTATCGAGCCGGAACGTGAAACAACAGGCTACGCCGAACGATGACCGGGTTTATCCGCTGGGACGTTTTTTACGTAAAAGCAGTTTGGATGAATTCCCTCAGTTTGTGAACGTGCTTTTTGGCGAAATGAGTTTGGTTGGGCCACGACCTCACCTACCCCAGCATGACACCGAGTTTAGTTTAATTAACAATGCGTACCGGGTGCGTGCGCTGGTCAAGCCGGGCATCACTGGTTTAGCCCAAGTCAACGGCTACCGAGGGGAAATCACCGAGCCTGAAAAGCTGCATCGGCGGGTGCACTGGGACTTAGTCTATGTGAGCGAATGGTCTCTGGGCTTGGACTTACACATCGTGCTGCGCACGGTAATGCAGGTGGTGAAGCCGCCGCCAGCAGCCTACTAAGAACCCCGGATTACAATCCGGCGAGCAGGGCGCGCAGTTCGCCTTCTGGATCTTGGTGATCTTGCTCGATGGCCAACGTCAAAGCCGCCTCCAGCCAAGGTTTGGCTTCGGCTGTGCGGCCGAGGTGCAACAGGGCCTTGCCTAGTAAAATGCGCGGCATCATCCAGTCGGCCCTGCCGCCGGCGCACTGCACGAGGTGCTCGACCGCATCGGCTTCACGTTTTTCGTTGAGCAGCGACTGGGCGAGACTGAAGCGAAACAGCGGGTTCTCCGGCTGTTTCGCCACGAGCGCGGCAAAGTGCACAGAGCGGGCGGGAGTGCTCATTTGGCGTCGTCGATAAAAACCACCACCGCAGTCAAGTTGTCGTGGCCCCCGCGCTGGAGGGCGAGTCCAACGAGCGCGTCGAGTATCGAAGCCGGGCTGCCTGCTCCGGCTAAAATCTCGGCCAACTCGGATTCTTCCAGGTGATTAACAATGCCGTCGGTCGTAAACAAGTAGCGCTCGCCGTCGGTCACCGGCAGCTCACAGGAGTCGACTTCGGGCACACCGGGTTGCCCCATGCAACGGGTCAACGCTCTGCGGTTGGCCGAGGTGAGTTCGATTGTTTCGCCGCGGGCATGCAGTTTGTGAATCTCGTTCTGCATGGCATGATCCATCGTGAGGCAATGCAGTGTGCCCTGTTTAAGCACGTAAACGCGGGAGTCGCCGACGTGAGCAAGCCGTAATGTACCGCTTTTAAATACTCCAAAGCTGAGGGTTGAACCGATGCCGTAGGGGGGATTCAGAATCATACCCAGTTCGCGTACGCTGGCACTGGCGGCTTGGGTCAATGCCACGAGGTCG
>JBILJE010000327.1:0-3294 GCA_044377395.1 Rariglobus sp.
ACTCCGGCTGATTGCTTGCACCGAACACTCAGCCGCTTCGCCGCCACCCGGCACACCACCAATTCCGTCGGCCACCCCAAACAGCCCGAGCGCCTCATCACATAGATAGCGGTCCTCGTTTTCTTCGCGGATTTTACCGATGTCGGTGATGGCGGCGGATTGAAATTTCATGCGCGAATGTTGAGAGACAAGGAGCGGAGCGTAGGTGCGCGCGCTTCAAATAAAAGGCTGAAATCGCTCGACGCGGTTTTCCCGGTTCATGCGCACCGCGTTCTTTTGCGGGATGCATTCGAGGAAGAGTCGGCCGTAGGCTTTTTGGGTGACGCGCGAATCCAGAATCGTGACCACGCCGCGGTCTTTGGCAGTGCGGATGAGGCGACCAATCCCTTGGCGAAACGTGATCAGTGCGTCGGGAAGAGTGAGCTCGTTAAAGGGATTTCCGCCGCGCTCACGAATCCACTCGGTGCGCGCCTCGAGCACGGGGTGCGTGGGCACTTCGAAGGGCAGGCGGGTAATGATCACCTGCGACAGGGCGTCGCCGGGGACGTCGATGCCGGTCCAGAAACTGTCGGTGCCAAAGAGCACGCCGTTGCCGGCTTCGCGGAGCTTACGCGCCAGTTCCGTGCGCGAGTAATCGCGGCCCTGCATAAAAAACGGCCGGTGCGCGCCGTCGTAGATCGGCTCCAGCGCCTCGGCCACGCGCTTCATGTCAAAATAACTGGTGAACAGCACCAGCGTGCCGCCCTTGGTGCGGCGAGTGCAGAAGTCGATGTAGTCAATGAGCACGTCGAGCGCCAGGCGGGCGTCCTGCGCGCTGGGCAGCGGCACATCGGCGGCCACGAACACGCGCATACGCCGTTCGAAATCGAAGGGCGAATGCTCCACGGCGGTCTTCACCTGTTGCGCGCCAATACGGGCCTGAAACGGCTCGATTTTGCCGCCCATCGCCAAGGTGGCGCTGGTGAACACCACGGAGGTGCCGCGATTGATTAACTCCTCGCGGATGAACGGCGCCACGTCGATGGGCGCGGTGCGCAGGGCGACGATGTTCTGGCGTTTGCCCATACGCTCGACCCAGTAAACCGTTTTGTCGGCGTCGGCCACCCCGAGGAAGGCGCGCAGGTTGGTCTGGAGGGTTTTGACCTTGCCGGCCTGTTCGAGCAGTTCGTCGCGCTCGCGGCCGTCGTCCATGTGATCGGCGCGGTTGCGCACCGACTTGTACAAGGCCAGCAGGGGCGCATCCATCCAGGCCTCGGCGAAACCCTCGGCGCGTACACGCACGAGGGGCTGCTGGGTGAGCAGGCGTTCGTCGATGAAGGCGAAGAAATGATGCGCGGCTTCGAGCACGTCGACGACCAGTTGGCGGTCGACCGCGTCGCCGTGTTTTTGCAACAAGCCGCGGCGCGTTTTCGGATTGTAGAGGTACTTGAGCATGCGATCCACCCCGTAACTCGAAAGCCGCAAGCCGCAGTGGTCGGTGGCGACCTCGGGCACCGTGTGGGCCTCATCGAGGACGACAAAATCGTCGGGGAAAAGAACGCCGCGCGTGGACTCGCCCTTGGCGGCCGCACCGCCGGCGTTGATGTGGGCGAACAGCAGCGAGTGGTTAACGATGATCAGGTGGGCGGAACGGATGCGGGCGCGGGCGCGTTGGTAAGGGCATTTATCGCAATCGCAGTACTTGCGCGCACAGCCGGAGGAGTCGGCGTTGATCAACTCCCAGACTTCGGGCAGCGGCGCGGGGTTAAGTTCATGGCGAAGGCCCTCGGTGGTGGTCTCGGCCCAAGTCGAGATGCGCTGCAATTCCTCGTGCTCGGGCGTGGCAAAAAACTCGTTTTTGTCACGCAGGGCGGCGGCGAGGCGCGAGGTGCACAGGTAGTTGCTCTTGCCCACCAGGACGGCGGATTTGAACGCCGCATAGGGTTTGGTTTCCTCGGTGGCGGAAAACACCCGACGGCACAGCGGCAGGTCCTTTTGGTCGAGCTGTTCCTGGAGTGCGATCGTGTGGGTGGAGACGATCATCTGCCGCGACTGGTCCATGGCGTGCACGATGCCTGGCAGGAGGTACGCGAGGGATTTACCTACGCCGGTGCCGGCTTCGAACAGGAGGGACTGGTCGGTCTTCATCGCCTGGGCGACGGCGCGGGCCATTTTCTCCTGCTGCGGGCGGTGTTCGAGCCCGAGGCTGGTTTGCAACCACCCGCCGGCGGAGAACAACTTCGCGGCGAACTCCGGCGCGCGCGAGGGGGGCGGCGGAGCAGGCAAGGCATCAGAAGTGTCATCACGGAGACCGATCATGGGCAGAGGAAGGTGGAGCAGACGCAGACCCGAGGGTGAGCGCAAGGCGGCAGGTGCGGAATGCGCAGGTTAACCGAACTGGGCGCATTTGATTTATTGGAACCGCCGAAGACCCCGAAAACATGTAAACAAACCGCTAAACTCCACCGACTTGAGTTATGAACCTTGACGAGATTGAAGGTAAAACAACTTTTACGGCCTTACCCCTGAAATGTCGTTAGTCATCATGTGTTTATCGGCGATGTATGTCGTCTGCGTTCTTGTAATTGCCCGTGCGCTGCTGCGTGCACCCGAAGGATTTGAAAATGAATTCGGTTATCAACCCGGTCGCCAACCGGCCGATGACGAGCCGGGCCGCTGATTTCACCCTCATTTGGGCGGAAATCAGGGTCGGGATTACGTAGGGTTCATTACCTAACCGAGGTTTGGCGGAAAACGGGCCGGGTATCTAGGGGTTATCCCTCAATCGCCCCCTCTAATTAAGCCGATTTCCACACATAGGGTGAACTATCCAGAGGCGCGGTTGAGGACGGAAGTCGCGGACGGCCAGAGGCTAAAATCCACTTTATTTTTCCGACTTTGTGCCGATACATGGGGGTACACCACTACCCCTTATCCCAATGATCACCATTATCGCCACTTTAGTCGCCTCCGCTTATCTCATCGGCCTCGTTTGGATGCTGCGTTCGATGAAGCGCAGCCCCGAGGGTTACGAGGACGAGTTCGGGTTCCACGAGGTTCGCCGTCAAGCCGTGGTGATCGAGTCCTCTCACGAGTTTATTTCCGACGAGAAGATCGCAGCCTGAGTTTGAGCTTCTCCTCGGCGCTTTGGTCGTGATGATGCCCCGATGTCGTCACCGGTTCCCTCGCTAAAACTCAAAGCCAACGCCAAGTCCCGCGTCCTCTCCGGCCACCCGTGGGTGTTTGCCAATGAGGTCGAAGTCCTCCTTCCAGCTGTAAATGACGGTGGTGTCGTCGAATGCCGCGACCGCGCCG
>JBILJE010000155.1:0-7431 GCA_044377395.1 Rariglobus sp.
TGCTTCTGTTGACTCGCGGTTACCCTGAATGGGCCGTGTTGACGGCGGCGGCAGCACTCGCCTTTCTCTTTTTAAGTTACAGCCTCGCAGCGACGCTTGCTCGCGGTATCCGAGACTTTTTTTCGATCCGTGCATCGACCAAGTCTACGGAAGTCAGCCCTAAACCGGCATCATCGCTCGAGACTGCCCCCTTCAGCGGACCCCATTCGACCATTCGCGTGGCATTTGCTTCGTTCGCCTTTTTCTTCATCCTGCCCGCATGTCCGCCTGCAACATCTGCGGCGTCCGTTTTTGAACGGTTTTCCAGCGTTTCAGCCTTTTTCTGGGTACCTGCGACTGTGGGCGTCACCCTGCTCGGCTTTTCAATTTATAAAGAATTGGGCCGACGAAAGCTCGGTCGCGTGCGCTTCAGGCTGGATAGCTCGCATAATCAGTACGGGAAGAGGTTCGTCGGGCTGCTGGTTTCCGACAAAGCGATCATCCCAAACGGAGTAGCCACGGCTTCGTTGGAATGCTGGGGTAAACAGTCAGGCTACCGTCGGCGCCAAGGCGGCGGGGAATGCGTGGGGGAATGGAAGCTGGCCCAGACTCAACAACCCGTGCCGAGCGATGCTTGGCGCATGACTGAGGGCATAACCCAAGTCACGATTGACCTGCCATTTCCCGACGCCAAGGAGTTCAAGGTCAGGAATTCAGGGGGCGGCATAGTCCGCTACGAGTGGCGACTTATCATCACCGCTCCTACCCAGGGGATTGATTTTCACGCCGATTTTCGATTCGCGATCCTGGGAAGCCCGCTGGGAACACAGGCTCTCGATGCGGCGCAATCGGACTGGCTCGCACCGAAGGCTGCCAAGACCAACTCATTGCCGGCGCAGCAAACCTTTTCGCCCGCCGACCGTGAAAAGCTGCTGGCATTCGGCTTTCAGTTTCAGTCCGAACCACGCGCCTTGGGCAACGAAGCCCTCCAGGCCCCCAAGGGCCGCGGCCGATCCTTCGGGGTGGTGTCCGTGGGTACCGGCCTGTTCTGCAATAGCTTTTGGATTTTGGACATCCTAGGGATCAGCCAGGACAACGACGGTTCAAGCATGGTGTGGATTTCCTCACTCGTTGGCCTTGCTTTCGTTTGGATGGGACTCAAGTCGTGGTTCGCCGGTGGGGAACGCGCTTGGGTTTCCCTGCAAGGCATACATATCGAAAAGCGCGGGCGCGAGCAACTCTTGGCTCACACTGAGATTGCCCGCTGGCAACATCGCTTGGTCGCCAGCAAGGGCGACAGGACACATTTCTTTGCCATCGATGCCCACACCCAAGCAGCGACGCGCCCGCAGCCCGTGTTCAGCTTGATCGAGGGAAAGGAACTCCTCCAGGCGACCCAAGCATGGCTACTGCGCCCCCCATCGCCGACCTTTGTGCCGCCACCCGTTAGTCCGCCGGCGGAGTGAGCGTTTTTCCCGAACGCACGCCGCCTACCCACCTCATCGACTTTCAGTACTGCCCACCCATTTTTGCCCGACTTCCCCACTAAAACCTAAACACCCAATGAATATGAGCATTACCCCACTCCGCCCCTGCCTCTTCGCGCTGTCCGCTGTCCTGTTTGCCACCACCTCCGGGTTTGTTGCCGAGTCTGCCGCCCAGTCGGTCCGCTGGACACCGCAGCGCGCCGACATCGACGATCAAATAGGTGATGGGGCGTTGCCCGAGGCCTACACCAAACCGATGGTGCGCGACAAAGTCGGACCTGAAAAATACACCTTTGCAGGTCCGCAGCTGGTTTTTGCCTATCGCGGCCCCTCCCACGGCACCTTCACGCTGGCGAACGCCACCATCATCTACAGCTCCGATATCGCTCACAACCGCCAACCCATCTTCGAGGGCACCGGCAAGGTGGTAATCGCCACCAAAACCCCGACCGATGCGCGAGAATTCCGCTTCCGGCTCAGGGACAGCGTCACGCTCGTGTTCGACAAAACCTCGGTGGACCCGACCTTCTCTTCGGCCAGTGCCACCGGCCCCTCGTTCCTGTCCTTTGACAAGGCAAGCGCCTTAGTCTTGGAACGCGATGTAGACCTGTCTGCTGGTGGGAACAGCTTCCTCTCGATCGGACATGTCGCGATCAGCACACACACGGAGACGAGTGGCCCCTCCGAACCGAGCACGATCCGCTTCAGCGGCCCTTTTGAGATCAAGGTCAATAAACTGCAATTTAATGGGCTCGAAGATCAGACCTTGGTGCTGGACGGCTCCACCGTGGTGGTCACCGGCCAGGCCGACAGCAAGCCCTTCGGCCTCATCTCGGTGGGTGGCGGAGGCGCATACGGACTGGCCAATGTAAACTCGCTTGAGCGCAAATTCACCCTCAGCGCCACCTCCAAGGGCGGCACTGTCCGGATCGCTCCGGGAGCCACCTCCAGTTTCAACCTCAATGACGACAAGAATGGAAACAGTGGTGCCGAACTGATAATCGGCGATCCCACCGGCCAGAAGCTGACATTCCTGCTCAACGGTACGTGGAAGAATCACAACTACAGCAACGGCCTGAGCTGGTCTTGTTTGAATGTACGCAAAGGTGCGGTCCTCGGCGGGACGGGCATGATCGATTTTGCCTCGCCCAATCGCAGCGAGCGCACCGCCACGGTGAGCGGCAGCGTCGCCCCGGGCGATCCCCTCATTGATGACGGAATCGGTACCTTAAGCGTGATGTCGGCCGGGCTCACTTGGAACAGCGGTGCCGACTGGGTCTTCCAACTCAAATCGCCCACCGCGCATGACCGGCTCGCCATCACCGGTGACTTTAATCGTGGAGCGGGCGCGGCCCGCTCCTTCACCGTGGACTTCGCCAAAAGCACTCCCGCCCCTGGCCAGTACAAACTGATCACCTGGACCGGGAAGACGACCTTCAAAGCCGAGGATTTTATAACCAAGAACCTGCCCCGCACCCACGCGGTACGGCTCAGCGTCGAGAAGGACCACCTGCTCGCCACGGTTATCAGACAGTAAAAAGTTTTTCTGGGTCGCTTCCACCACCATCCTAAAAGCGCCTGCAGATCGATGCCCTCGATGCCAGTTTGGCTCATAGCTTGGCTACTGGCAGCCGTTTTGCCTGGGTTGGGCTTGCTGGGCTGCGCTCACGCGGCCCAAACCCCGGGCGAGCGTGTGCCAACTGTCGAGAGAGACGCCCTCCCGCTCATCGACTTTGCATCGGCGCTGGCGTGGCCCGGCTCAAGCTTAACCTATTATTCTACAAAATTTAAAGTACCAGGTTCCGTACCGGAATTTTAACGCAAAGTTCGCCAAGACCGCAAAGGACCGATCCTAGGCCCGACTCCTTAGCGTTCTTTGCGATCTTAGCGTTAAAACTCCGCATCCGTCAGATGAGCTTCGGAATTCAGGTTTAACCGCAATGCCTGTAAGGCATCATTAAAAATAACTAACAGCGAATGAGTTACGTGGAATCAGGGAATGACATCCTTCGTTTCATGCTGAGCCTGGGTTTCGTGACGGTCCCGGCAGTTGAGGTCGAACCTTTCGAATTCGGCATTTTTAACCACAAAAAACGCAAAAATTCACAAAAACCGGGCACTGGAATTAGCGCGGGGCGATTTTGCGTAATTTTGCGCCTTTTGCGGTTAACCTGCTTGGTGAACTCCCGCCCTCGTATGGGTTTTCGTTGTTAACAAGCCTTACAGGCATTGGGTTTAACCGCTAATGAACGCTAAGATACGCTAATGCAGAAGCCCTGTATCCCTGGCTTTTATTAGCGGCTATTAGCGTTCATTAGCGGTAAACCGGTTCGGATAATTGAGCGATGTGGAAAGCAGGTCGCCCTCCTTAATTTAAATTCCTTGGATAAGGACAATGCGCCGACTGGCTCCCGGGTGCACCGGCGGCGCGTAGTGGACGCGGACCGACCGGCCGGGCTGTAACGCCTCGGCTAATTGCGGCAGGCGATAAGCCAGCGCCAAACCCTTCAGGGGCGGCAGGTCGAGGTGCGTGTGGTCCTTGGCAAAGGAAAACTCATAGACCAAACCATTGTCCAACGTGAGACGCCCGTTGTGCGGGTTCAGCTGCGTCAGGTCGGGCGGTTCATAGCGGGTGATCTTGCCTTCAACCAATCCGAATTCAGCCGCCACCGAGAGGACCTCCCCCTTCGCGTTGAGGTGAAGCCGAGCGCGGTCCCACTGTTGGGGACGACCGGAGGCGGCAGCGGCAACGGGAGCGCTATCGGCGGGAGCGCGCGTGCTTGTCCAGCCGGCGGCCAACGGCACCCGGATGCGCTCGCAGTCAGCCGAACCCACGGGCAAGCCTGGAATTTCTACCCACAACGCGTCGGCCTCGACCTGCGAAATGCGGGCCACCACCTCGGGTCCTTGGACGAGCGGGCGCACCGGGCCCAAAGCGGCGACCGGCAGCCGGATCCATGCGGAGGACGCGCCCTCAACGGCACCCCACGTGATCACCTGCGTGCCATCGCTTTCCACCGACACGGTGCCCTTCCGACCGGTCGAGTCCGTGGAGCGCAGCTCCAGCTCACCGGCGGTGGTGGCGGCGGCACGCAGACGCAACCGATGCTGACTCGATTCCAGCACGGTGAGCACGGCGGTCATACCCGGCGCACGCACCTCAAGCGGGAGCGGGTCGAGCCGACCACCGTCTTTAACGGTGAAGCGGGCGGGCAAGGTGCGGCTGATCGCGGAGGACAGCAAGCCGGCGGCCTCGCCCAGCCGGCCTTCGCTTTCGAGTTGTTCTGCTGCATTCATGGTGGCGTCCACTGCGCCGCCTAGTTTACGCGTGTACGCTTCGCGCAGGCGCTGCACGACCACGCGCGCCTGGATCCAGCGGTTTTGCAGACGCCGCTCGCCGTAGGTGTCGGGGCGAAACCCAGCCGGCCCGGCCTCCACCGGCCACGGCAGGAAGGCGCGCACCGCACGCACGCTGGAGGCGACCTTGGCTCCCTCAATCCGTAGCTCCACGGCCACTTGACCCTGGCCCCGAGCAACGCTGTCGAGGTTGACCTCGTGGTGCGTGTGCCGGTTGAACCAGTCGATCGGCTGGCCGTCAGCCAACCTGGCAACCCGGGTGAGCCGATCGGGCGTGGGGCCGGCCCACACGCTCACGGTGCCGCTTTGGGCGCGTGCTTCGACTTCCAAGCGCAGGCCGGTGGCAAAGGCCTGCGGGTCGCGCAGCACAAACTCGATTCGTCCCGGCTCACCGGGGTTGGATTGGCGGACGAAACCATTGCTCTTCGTGTCGGCGGGCACCCAGGAGAGCGCTTGATGCGTTACGCCCATCGGTGGGATTCCAGGCGCGCCGACCTGAGCGTCCCGCAGGTAATTGACGTCGAGTAAGTGGCGACGATAGACCGGCAGAGGCGGACAGGGCTGATTATTGAGACGGTCAGCGTGAGCGATCTGCTCCGAAACGGAATACTTTACCTTTTCCGGATTGAACATGACCAAGAAATCCATGCCGAGGGCATAGGCCCGGCCCAGGTAGTTCCTGAACGCCTCTTCCTTCAGCATGGTCATCTCAAGATTCACACAGGCCAGACGCCCTTGGGAGAGGCTGTAGCGATAGTGGCGGTCGTCGGTAAACTCATACATCTCGGAGGAGGGCCACATCAGCGGGCCGACGCCGCCCACCCAGCCTGGCAGGCGATCGTCATAAGAGGGATATAAGAGCCCATGCAGGCAATGGGTGAAGATCGCCTGGGAGAGCTGCTGGTCCGGCGGCAACGTGGCGTCTGAGCGTACGGCGATCGGGTCGCTGCCTAAGCCGGCGACATAGGCCTGAGCGAGTTCATGATTATAGGTGGCGATACTGCGCTGCATCCACGCGATTTCGCGGTCGTCGAGCCCATCGGCCAACGAAAGCGTGACGCCGTCCGCCTGCGCCGCGTCGAGCACGCGGCGGCTCATGCCCGCCAGATTCCAGTAGCCGCTGCCCCATTCCATCACGAACGCGGCCGGCGGCAGGCCGCCGGACTGAGCGGCCGACAACAAAGCATGCCGGTCGGCGAGATGACGGGTAGCCGCAGTGAGCTGCTCTTGAGCGGCCCGATTCGCGCCTTCATGCCGCATGCTCGGCCACGGGGTGTTGCCCCATTGGTTCGGCGTAGTCAGCCCCAAGCTGCGCTGAGTCGGATCCCACGTGATTTGGTTGTAAACCAGATCACCATAGTTGCCGCCTTGGCCATCACTGCCGGTGGCGGTATGGCCCCACCACCGGGAAAACATGACCGCGAAAGGCAGCCGCTGGCTGGCCACGCTCGCGAGAGCCTGATCCAGGTCCGCGGCCAGCTCCGCGCGCCCACGGTCCAGGTAGTCCAGCCCAAACATCACCCCGCTCCGAAACCGTTGCCCGTCCGGGTAGCGTTCGCGCACCGAAGCCGCCCTTGCAAAATCGCGATCGACGTAGTCATACACGCCCATCGGTTGATCCAGCCTCTGCGCCCGCGCCTGCGCGTAGAAATCGCCGTGAGCCCGCACCCGGGCAATCGACACCGCACCGCCCTCACCGCGAACGATGCGCACCCGCACCGCCCGCGGATCGCGCACGTGCTTGCGGTCAAACGCCACCATCGCGGTGCACGGCGCCGCGATCAGCTCTTGGAAGGTCCGCACGTAAACGGGGCGGTCCTCCACATAAACGGTGTAGAGAAACGCCTGCGGGCGGGCTTGGTGCACCTCCTCGATTTCCAGCACCACCGGATCGGCGGCACCGGTGCGGAAGCCCGGTCCCAAATCCAAGACCTGTTCCCAATGCTCACCAGGAGCCGACAAGGTCGTGGCCGAGAGGTGGCCGCGCAGCAGGCCGACATTTGTGCTCAGACCTTCGGCCACGGGAGAGGCTCCGAGCAAAGAGACCACGCACGAAAGAGTGAGGCAAATGCGGCGAAACATGCGGAATAATTTAGGGGTTAACGACAGGGCCGGTCGCCGGCGATCACTGCGTGGGCAGGCCTTCGGTCAGCACGCGCAGACTCCCGAAACAAAAGCGCTCGTCGGCATCATGCACGGCCAGCTCGACCTTGAGGTAGAAGGTCTGGGCGCCGCGCACCGCCGGGGTCAGATCGACGGTCTGGGGCGGAAGATCGGTGAGTGACTGGGGAATCGGGTTGAGCCAGCTATTGTCGAACCGCCCGCAGGTCGTCCAGGTCTGGCCGTCACGGCTGACCGAAAACACGACCGCACTGGAGTCCTCGAATGCGCGAGCGGTGAACTCCACCGCGGTGACGCCCAGCGGGCGATCGCTGCTGATCTTGTAGATCACGTGGCCGGGCTGGAACGCCGCGGTCGGGCGCAGGAAACGCACCGCAGTGCGGAACTGATAGTTCGGCTCCGCCTTGTGCAGGGTAACCGCCACCCCGCTCACCGTCTGGGCGCGGGTCTTCCACTCCTCGCCCTGCGTTTTCGTGAAATCCTCGGC
>JBILJE010000157.1:0-7398 GCA_044377395.1 Rariglobus sp.
ATGGCTTCATGCTCGAGATCAAACACCGCGGTGAAGCCGCGCAGCAGATCCAGCAAACCGCCAAGGAAAAGGCGACCCACAAGGCAAAGGCGGCCGCCGAGGCCGAGGTGCAAAACCTCGCCCCCCGCCCTCCCGTTGTTTGTATCCTTGGCCACGTTGACCACGGCAAAACCTCGTTGCTTGACGCTATCCGCAAGGCCGACGTCTGCGCAGGTGAGGCCGGTGGTATCACCCAGCATATCGGTGCCTACCAGATCGAACACGCGGGCAAAAAGATCACCTTCCTCGACACCCCTGGCCACGCCGCCTTCAGCAAAATGCGCGCCCGTGGTGCCGATGTCACCGACATCGCCGTGCTCGTGGTTGCAGCCGACGACGGCTTCATGCCGCAGACCGACGAGGCGCTTAAGCACGCGCAAAATGCCGGCGTAACCCTGATGGTTGCTGTCAACAAGATGGATGCTCGCGGCGCCAACATCGAGCGCGTCAAACAGCAGATGCAGGAGCGCAACATCGCCCCCGAAGACTGGGGTGGCGAAACCGTCACCGTGCCCGTGTCCGCCCTCAAAGGCACCGGTATCAGCGACCTGTTGGACATGATCCTGCTCCAAGCCGACGTGCTTGAGCTCAAGGCTAATCCCAAGACCGAGCCGTCGGGCATCATTATCGAGTCCCAGATCGAAGTCGGACGCGGTCCGCTGGCCACGGTCATCGTCCAGCGTGGTACGCTGCGCGTTGGTGACGCCATCGTGTGTGGTCCGCACTGGGCAAAGGTGCGCGCCATGTTTGATGACGCGGGCAAGAATCTCAAAGAGGCCCCGCCCGCCACACCGGTGCGCGTCATCGGTTGGTCCGGAGCGCCTGACAGCGGCTCCGAATTCCGTTCCACCAAGAACGCCCGTGAGGCTGAACAATTGGCCGAAGAAGCCGAGCACCTCATTCGCAAGACCACCGGTCAGGCCGACGCCGCGCCGAAGGAAATTTCGGTGGAGAGCCTCTTCGCTAACATCGCCGCCACCCAAGCCAAGGTGCTCAAGTTGATCATCAAGACCGATGTATTCGGTTCAACCGAGGCCGTGCGCAACGTCCTCGAAAATATCAAGAGCAACAAGGTTTCGCTCGAAGTCGTGTCTGTCGAAGTCGGCCTGGTGTCCAAGACCGACGTTCTGATGGCCAGCGCCGCCGGTGCGGTCGTTGTGGGCTTTAACACCAAACTGGAAAACGGCGTCACCGCAGTCGCCAAACATCACGGCGTACGCATCGAAACCTACGGCATCATCTATGAGTTGGCCGACAAGGCTCGCGACATGATGGCCGACCTGCTCGACCCCGACCTCAAGGAGACCAAGACCGGCGCCGCAGAAGTGCGCGCCACGTTCCCGCTCGCCAAGGGTTTTGTGGCCGGCTGCTTGGTCACCGAAGGCAAGATCACGCGCAACGCCTCCGCCCGCCTCCGCCGCAAGAAGGAGATGATCTACGAGGGCAAAGTCACCACCCTCAAGCGCTTCAAGGACGACGCGACCGAGGTGCGTGCCGGCATCGAATGCGGTATCAAGCTGGGTGATTTCAACGGCTACGAGCCCGGTGACGTCATCGAGTGCTACGAGATCACCAAGGTTCGCGCTTCGCTCTGATTGCCTGCTGCGACTCGCGAAAACCACGCGAGTCGCTCACTTTAAAACATGTCCACCCGCACCCTTCGTGTTAACGAGCTGCTTCAGCGCGAGCTAAGCGCCATTCTGCGTACCATCTACAAGGACGAGGCGGTGGCGATCACCCTCACCGGCGTCCAAGTCTCGCCCGATCTCCACGAAGCCCGCGTGTTCGTCGCTGTCACCGGCGACGAGGAAGAGACCGAGAAATGCCTGCGCTGGCTCAAGCACAACTCCAAGGACTTCCGCTTTGAATTGGGGCGGCGCATTGTGCTCAAGAACATGCCGCACTTTACCTACGTGATGGATGTGTCGACCGATCGCGGTAATCGCATCCTCTCGGTGCTCGATGACATTGCGGCGCAGGACAAGGCCCGTAACGCCGCTCAACCTCCGCCTCCGGGCAAGGAGTAACGCGTGGAGTTGATCTACCCTGAGTTCTACGACCGGTTCGCGGCCTTCCTGCGTTCGTTGGAAGATCAACGGGTGGTGGTCATCTCGCATGCCAGGCCCGACGGCGACTGCATCGGCTCGCAGGTAGCGCTCACCCGTGTGCTGCGCGCTTTGGGCATCGACGCCATCTGCGCCAATCCCGACCCCACACCGCGCCGCATTCAGTTTGCCGTGGGAGATACGCCTCTGGTGCGTTTCGACGGCCTGCCGGAAGGCGAACTCACCGCGATTTACGTCGATTGCGCCGACCAAAGCCGGGCCGGTCTGAAGTTTAAGACGCGCTTCCCCGCCCCGTTTGCGAACATCGATCACCACCTCTCCAACGACGGCTTCGCGACGCATAACTTTATCGATGTGGGCTCAGCCGCTACGGCCGAAATCCTCGCCGGCCTTTTTATCGACCACCACCTCCCGGTTGACGCCCAGGCCGCCCAAGCACTTTACACGGGCATCGCCACCGACACCGGCCAGTTTCGCTTCAACTCGACCTCGCGGCGCACCTTCATGATCGTCGGCGAGTTGATGGCCCGCGGCGCCCAACCTGCGACCGCCGCCGCCGAGCTCTATGAGCGCGAGACCCCGGGTAAACTTGAACTGCTGCAACGTTTTCTCGCCTCCCTGCGCTACGAGTGCGACGGGCGCGTATGCATAGGCAGTCTACCCGACGGCATCTACGCTGCCACCGGAACCAGTCAGGAAGACGCCGAGGGCCTGGTTGATTATGCACGCTCCATCGAAGGCGTGGATATCGGCGTGCTTATCGAGGAACAGGCCGGCTCCATCAAAGCCAGCCTGCGCGCCAAAGACCCCGTATACCGCATGGACCTGATCGCCGCGCATTTTAACGGCGGTGGCCATGCCTGTGCGGCCGGTCTTAACCAAACCAACGTTGCGGTGGATTTGTTTCGCTCCCGCCTGGTCGCCGCACTCGGCGACCAGATCACTGCTGTGGAAAGACTTAAGAAACCAACAAGCTGATGCTCGCACCTACCAAAGAATTCGATGGCGTGCTCCTGATCGACAAGCCCGGCGCGCACACCTCCCACGACGTGGTCGCCCGACTCCGCGGCATCCTCAAAATGAAGCGTATCGGTCATGCCGGCACACTCGATCCAATGGCGACCGGCCTGCTGGTGATGTTGGTAGGCAAAGCGACCAAGCTCTCGCAGTACCTCATGAGCGTGGAAAAAGTATACACTGGGACCATCGAACTGGGCAAAGTCACCAACACCCAGGATGCCGAGGGCGAAGTGCTGAGTTCTGCCCCCGTTCCCGTCCTCACCGAAGCCGATGTGCGCAAGGCCCTCGCCGGCTTTCTCGGCGACCAATACCAGATCCCGCCGATGTTTTCGGCCATCAAGATCGCCGGAAAACCTCTCTATAAAAGTGCCCGCGCAGGCGAGGAAGTGGAACGCGAGCCGCGCTTCATTCGGGTGATGAACTACGAGCTCACCCGCTGGGAATCCCCCGAGCTCGATTTCCGCGTCCTTTGCACCAAGGGCACCTACGTGCGCACACTCGCCCACGACCTCGGCCAACGCCTGGGGTGCGGAGCCCACTTGAAGGCATTGCGCCGCATTTCTTCGGGATCCCTTAACATTTCGAAGGCCGTAACGCTCGAGCAGCTGCAAAAAATGACGCCTGCCGAAATCGACCAAGTGCTCATTCCCGCTTACGAGGCCGCGCCCAGCGTGGCCTTTGGTTAACAACTGAGATCGCCGGAGCTTTCCCCCCGGCCATTTTAACCCCTTGCTGCGCCGTGGCTACCCGCTGCTACAACTCCATCGAAGAGGCCGCCCCCGAGCTCCCCTCCGGCCCGTTGCATCTGGCAATCGGCATGTTCGACGGCGTCCACTTGGGGCACCACGCGGTCATTGAGTCGGCGGTGCATTCGGCCCGCCGCAGCGGCGGGGTTGCCGCAGTGCTCACGTTCTGGCCGCACCCAAGCCGCCTGTTCCGCCCGGATTCGCCCGTGCAGCTGATCATGACTCCGGCCCTAAAAAACCGGCAGTTAACCCGACTCGGGGTCGACGCGGTCATCACCCAATCGTTTGACCGACCGTTCGCCAGCATCGAGGCCGAGGAGTTCCTGCCGCGCCTCAAACGGTTGTTACCCAACCTGGCGACCCTCTATGTGGGCGAAAACTGGCGCTTCGGCAAAGGCCGGCTCGGCGACATCCACCTGCTGGTCAACTTAGCCAAAAACCTGGGCATCAACGTGGTGAGCGCCGAGCGGATTAAGCAAAACGAGGAGCCGATCAGCAGCACGCGTATCCGCACCTACCTGGCGGAGGGCAAAATGGAAGAAGCCAATGCGCTGCTCGGCTACAGCTACTTTGCCGAGGGTGTGGTCGCGCCCGGCAAGCAACTCGGGCGCAAACTGGGGTTTCCCACCCTCAACGTGGTCTGGGAACCGGACCAGCGCCCCCGCTTTGGCGTTTATACCGTGCGCGTTTCCGGCCCCAAAACCGCAGTCCCGCTGCCCGCCGTGGCCAACTACGGCCTGCGTCCCACGGTGGAAAACTCCAGTGTTCCCCGCCTTGAGATTCACCTGCTAGCCGCCTGCCCCTTTGGTGCCGGTGACGAGTTACTCATCGAATGGCTCAGCTTCCTGCGCCCCGAAAAGCGTTTCGACGGTGTGGAGGCCCTCCGTGCGCAAATCGCCGCTGACCGCGACGCGGCACAAGCTTGGTTTGCGCACCACCCCAATCTGCGGCCGGCGTAAAAATGCTCACCGCACGTGGTGGGCCGTAAAATTCTTACGAGCCACGCAGAGCAGTTGGTCATCGCTCATATGATGCTCATTGACCCCGAGGGTGCCAATAATGCGGCCCGCCAGATCGGGATGATGGGATTTCACCCAGCCGACAAATTGCAGCATACAACTGCTTGTGCCGGTGCCGTTTCCCAAAATCAGAATATTGGGTGCATCCGTTAAAGCCTGGGCGACAGAGGCGAAAAAAGTATTCTGTCCGTGGGGCTCTTTGCTGTGGGAAAAGTCGACTGAATCCACCGTGTGGCGAAAGTGGTCGGTGGGTTGCGGCGGCTTAACCTGGAGGGCTTGGGTGCCTTGCTGGTCTGAATTAAAAATACGGGCCTGATGGTGGTCGATCACGAGGACCCAATGCGCCGTGGGTTCGCCGGTTTCGGGTGGAAGCTCATCGGTGCTAAGCAGAAAATCGCGCAGGGCGTTGAGTTCATTGATATCGCTGACCTCCTTGGTCAAAGGCGCACGTAGAACCAGGGTCTGGCCGCGCCGGGTGCAGCGCAGGCTCCCGTTCGGCTTTTCCTCGACGAGGCAGAGGTCGCGGAGCATGGCGATCACCTCGCGCCACTCGATGTTATACAAGGTCGGATGCTGGAAGATGCGGTTGTAGGTCTGCAGATGACTGCCATTCAGGGACATAATTGTGTTCATGGGGTATATAACGGGGGCATTTAGTTGAGCAACTGGGGCTCCCGACTGGGGCGAAGTGCGGGTGCGCTCATGATGCCATCACTGGTGCGTCCGGGCCATGGGGTGTATCCCGAACTCAGGCGACTCACCGGCTACTACGGGACGCTTACCGCCCTACAACAGGCCGAAAGCCGGTCCGTACAGAGTCCAGCCTGCGGTAAAACCCAGCACGTAAACCGAGGTGGCCATTCCGCTAAACAGCCACGTCGATGTAGTTAGTGCGAATGCAGCTGAACGCGAAGTTGGCGTAGAACGCCGCCCTAGTTGATAGTGATCGAAAGCGGAACAGAAAAAGCCCCCTGTCCTATCTAAAATCCAAAGAACACAATCCCAATAATAGGGATGGCGAATCCCAAATTGAAGTGCTTAACCTTCGCCCATGGTTACCCCTAAATCATTACACAGGTCGTTATTCGCGCTCATGCTTGGAGCATTATCCGTAGCAACGCTTTCGGCTCGGGTCGGCGAAACTCAGGACGTCGTCGAGCGTCGTTTACTGCAGCCCAGTCTAGGCCGTCTTTTTTTCCAATCTAAGGAGAAAGAAACTCCTGCGATGGAACGAGCGCGGATAAAAGAACTGAGCGAACAGCCGTTCAACGAGGCGAGGAAGTTTTTCCCTGCGGAAAGCAAAGCGGCAGTTTACTGGAAGTCGGCAATCGCCAAGCAACTCAGCAACGATAACGGCTGGAAGATCTTCGTTTTTTATACAGCAGGTCGCTCTGTTTTAGAGGGTTACAACCGTATTGGCGAAGATCTCAGTGAGTTTGAGGTACGCGCCATTCTGGCGGCTAACCAAGGAGGGTCTTCCTGGCGGAAAAACTCGGGCGCCGGCGGCGGTGTTAACGGAATTGGCTACGATTTCGAACTAGAAGACGGTTCATTGCGGGCCAAGCAAAAGGGCAACTGGTTGATGATTTTCTCGGCTCGGCTTGATGAGTATGTGATTGCCCAACAAACACTCGCCAAAGAAATCGAAGCCAAGGAGGCGGCGCTGAAGAAAATTGAGCAGCAAAAAACGGCCCCCATCAGCGTCATCGGACTATAACAGCTTACCCCGCCTCTAGAACCCACGTAGCGCGGCGACAGACCGAGCGTAGAAACGCTTCAAATAATCAGAAAAGACCGGCCAGACTAGGCCAGCAACCCGGTCTGCCGCAGGGCTTCATAGCAGGCGATGCCCGCCGCCGTGCTCAGGTTGAGCGAACGCAATTCGTGGTTGGCGTGTGGAATGGTCACGCGCCGGTCGTCGCCAAACTCCGCGTGCAACCACTCCGGCGCACCATGACCTTCGTTGCCAAAAACCAAGCCGTCGGCGTCGGCATAACTCGCACTCCAGTAGCTGCACGTCGTCTTGGTCGTGAATAACCACAAGCGCTTCGGGCCCGCCTCGCTGCGCTTGAATGCAGCCCAATCCGCGTGGTGGTGGACGTCCAAAGAGTGCCAATAGTCCATGCCCGCCCGCTTCAGGTGCTTGTCGGTGATTTCGTAGCCCAGCGGGTGGATCAAGTGCAGTCGCGAACGAGTGAGCGCGCACATGCGCCCTATATTACCCGTGTTCTGGGGAATCTCCGGCTGAAAAAGGATGATGTGCAGCATGGCAAAACCGGGGGATGAAAGAATCCAAGCGACCGATCGCTCTCACTCCACGATCAAACCGCTGTTATCGGTGGCCAAAACCCGCGAGGTACTGGTGAGTCCGGCGCTGGCGAAAGCGGCCTGCATGGCTGCGGCGACTGCGGACGCCGCCGGCTGGGTGGCGACACAAAGCACGGTCGAACCACTGCCACTTAACCAGCCCGTATAAGCGCCCGCAGCAACACCCGCTTCAATCGCGCC
>JBILJE010000158.1:0-7334 GCA_044377395.1 Rariglobus sp.
TGGGACCACAAATGAGCTCACGCTGACAGCGTTTATTAAATCTATAGACGTTTGAAGTAGTGCAGACTTCTAGACTGCTCCGACGGACAAAGCAGACTGGAAGTCTGCGCTACTTTACACGCATCTTTGCCCTCCTCATTCCCGCGACGGAGGGTTAACACCCTTAGCAAATCCCCTGGCCGTTTCAGGCGATGGCGCTCGCAACACTCCTCTTCCTCCCAATGAACTCCCGACTCCTTCGCCCCCTGCTGCTGATCCTCGTTTCCCTCGGTTTGGTGGTGACCGGCTGCAAGCCGCGCGTAGCCGCCGACCAAAAGGCCGCGAGCGACGCAGCCGCCAGCAAGGAAAAGCGCTATCCGCTCACCGGCGAGATCATCAAGGCCGACCCCGCCCGTCTTACCCTTTTGGTTAAACATGACGCCATTGCCGGCTACATGGAGGCCATGACCATGGAATTTGTCGTGACCAGCGGCGATGTGGCCAACGCCCGCGAGGGCCAGCGCATCCGCGCCGAGTTGGTCGAGCGCGAGGACGGCGAGTTTGCGCTGGAAAAGATCTGGCCGGTCGATGCCAACGCCGAAGCACGCATCGGTGCGGCAAGTGGCAGTTTGCGCCAAGACACCGCGATCCGCGGCCGCAACGCCTACCGCGAAGTCGGTGAAAACCTGCCTGATTTCGCGCTTTACGATCAGACTGGCCAAGTCGTCTCTCCCGCCCGGTTTCGCGGTAAGCAGGTGATGCTGAACTTCATTTTCACCCGTTGCCAGGTGGCGACGATGTGCCCGCTTTCCACCGCCAACATGGCGACTACCCAGCGCAAGGCCCGTGAGGCGGGCGTGACCGACATCGAGTTTATCTCCATCACGCTCGACCCCGAGTACGACACCCCCGGAGTGCTTCGCACCTACGCGGCACAGCGCGGCATCGACACGACCAACTTCTCCTTTTTGACCGGCCCAGAACGGGCGATCAAAGACCTGCTGACCCAGTTTGGCGTGCTCGCGGCCTTTGAAGGCAGCATCCTCAAACACACCGTCGCCACCCTGTTGATTGATCCAAAAGGAAAAATCATTTGGCGCACCGACGGCAGCCAGTGGTCACCCGACGAGTTCGTGTCGAAAATGGGCAAACGATGAGCACCGTGCCCACGCCTACGTCCCAGGCTGATGCCGCTCCGGCGAACGCCCCTGTACGGTGGCGGCAGGTCGTGCTGCTCACGGCCGGAGCGCTCGCGTTGTACGCCGCTTTTCGTGCGTTACCGACGGGAACCAACCTGCACTCGAACGACTTTAATCTTCAGGGCAAGGGCATGGTCGAACTGTGCGACCCGTCGAATCCTCAGTTCATCGCCGTGACCACCGCGCGTTCACCGGTTTCGCTGACCCTGCGCGAAAACCCACCCGCTGCGACGGGGCGCGAAACGCACCTCATTTTTGCGCTGAGCACGGCGACCGGAAAACCGGTGGGGCCAGCCGATCTATTGGTTGAGCACACCCGCAAGCTGCACCTGCTGGTGGTCGATCCCACGTTGAACGATTACCAGCACCTCCATCCTGAGCCGGGTGAAACCTACGGCGAGTGGACGGTTGCGTTCACCCCGCGTTTGGCGGGTGTTTACCGGGTGTTTGCCGACTTCGTGCCGGTGCCGACCGGGCGCAGTCTCTATGCGAGCGCCGACCTAAGCGTTAAGGGCGAGGCGGCGTCCATTGCGCCGCGTTTCTCGTGGGATGCGGAGGTGGAGGGCTATCACTTTAAGCTCACGCCAGACGTACCGATGCGGGCGGGTCAGGCGGCCAATCTCGTCTTTGACATCAGTCGCCGCGATGGCGCCGGCGTGCCGTTGGAGTTGGTCATGGATGCGTACGCCCATCTGGTCGCCTTTGACCAAAAGCAAAGTGGGTTTGCCCACCTGCATCCGCTGTCGGACGGGGCGAGTGGTGTGGTCGCGCCACCGGATGCAACCCAGCCCCGGTTGAATTTTAGAATCACCATTCCCAATGCCGGGGTTTACGTGATTTGGGCGCAGGTAAAAATCGCCGGCCGCGAGCTGTTTGCCCCCTTCTGGTTTGAGGTGGCTCCGTGACTTGGTAATCACCCCGAGTTCACGCTCAAGGCCACGAGGAGTGTGTGCGCCGAAGCGTGTGGCCTTGAGCGTGAGCTCAAGGATGCCGTAAAACCCAACTTGAACGCTACTGAGTCAGACTGGTTTCCGGCCAAGCGGTGGTTCGCTTTTGGCCGAGGTCGTCCGCACCGTTTAGACTGCGGCAGAGTTTTTTATCCGCTTGGGCTGATTACGACTTCACGCTTTGCGGCGCACCTTGGCGCAGCGAGTAAATGAGGTAGATCGTCACCCCGATACAAATCCCGGCGTCGGCGACGTTGAAGGTCGGGTAAATGTAGTCGCCGAAGTGGAAGTCGAGGAAGTCGATCACGTGCCCGTGGATCATGCGATCCACCAGGTTGCCAATGATTCCTCCACAGAGCAGTCCGAAGGCGAGTTGGACGGGGCGTTGTTTGAGTTCAAGGGCGTGCCGCCAAAAATAAATCCCTGTTAGAGTGAGCAAAGCGAGCAGGGCCAGCAGGGTCGTTTGGCCGGTGAACAGGCTCCAAGCCGCTCCCGTATTGCCCACGTGAATGATATAGAAAAAACCGTCGATCACGGTGACGGGGTGAACATGGTAGTGCCCTTCGTCGAAGGGGATCGTCAGGGAGATCCAGACCTTGGTGATTTGGTCGAGCACGAACACACTCAGACTCAGCCACCAGAACAGTTGGTAGCCTTGGATACGTTGCCAGCGGGAAACCACGGACGGGGTGGGCACCGGGGTTTCCTGAGTGCGGCTTGGCGGGAACGGGGGCGCCTTGGGCTGGCTCATTCGTCGTCGCCGTCGCCACCGCTGCCGGGGCTGAGCGTAGCACCTTCTTCGCCCATTTCGCCAAACAGGCCGGCCTGTGTACGGGAGCGCATGCGGTTTTTCTCGATGTCCTTTTGCGCCTCGGCCGAATAACGGGTAAACGGCACGGCAACCAAGCGCTCTTTGGCGATTGGTTTTTGGGTGTTTTCGCAGATGCCGTAGGTGCCATCCTTAATGCGCTTAATGGCGGATTCGACTTCCGAGAGGGCCTCCTGCTCGGAGGAAACTAGGGACAGGGCGAAGTCGCGGTCGAAGGTGTCGGTGCCGGCATCCGCCATGTGTTGGCCGTAGCTGGAGAGATCGCCGGCATCGTCCTTGGAGGAACGCTTGAGGGTCTCTTCGGAGTGGGTATCGATCTGTCCAGTCAAGTGGTTGCGGAGCTCGATAAGGAGTTTGTAGTAGCGGCGATACTTTTCTGGAATGGATTCGCTCTCGTCCACGGGAACCTGTTTTTTCTTGGGGTTAAAGCCCAAGATGTCGGCTAATGACGCAGCCTTGATATGGTTGGGCTGCGAGGGCTTAAGCAATTTATCGTCGGCAATCAGTTTGGTCGTCTTGTTGGCGACTTTGGTGTTTGCAGCCTTCAGATCATCTTCCTGTTTGGTCGTGGTTTTGGCGATTTCGCGGATTTCATCCAAGGAGAACGCGATTGGGCGGATCGGCCCCTTTTTTTGCAGGATACGGGTGCGCAAGTCGCTTAATGCTTGAGACTTGGTTGACATGGTTTTGGGTGCCCCTGAGTCCTTGATTACAACGCTCTTAACCAAAGGTTTAAGGGGCTTTTGTACGGTGGGGGCGGGGGGCGGGGTTGGCTTCTTGGCAAGCGGGATGGACTTGGCGGCCGTGTTGGCTGCGGGCAGGGATTTCGGCGCCGATTTGGCAACGGGTGCTGGCTTACTGATCTTAACGGCCGTTTTGGCGTTAGACTTAAGCGCCACGGGCTTCATTTCTGATTTTTTTTGCACAGGCGAAGCAGTCGGCTTCGCGGACTGGGTAGGCTTCGTGGGCTTGGTGGGTTTCACGGGGTTTACGTTTTTTACGGACTTAGATGCAGGGGTGGGCTTTACGCGCGATGCGGACTTGGCAGCTGCGGCGGGTTTAGCCGATTTGGCTGACTTGGACGGGGTAACGCGTGGTGCGGGCTTGGCGGACTTTGATTTGGGTACGGGTTTGGCCGGCGTTTTTTTAGCTGCCGGTTTAGCCGTTTTTTGCGGCTTAACTGCGGCTGACTTTTTTTGCGTGGGCGTGGGCTTTTGAGCTTTTTTGGCCATGATTGATTGAGGGTATGTGGTTAATAATTAAAGTGACTGTAGCGCTTCGGTGCAGCGCGGGCAGACTTCGCCATGTACGGTTGTTTCCACGCTTGGCACCCAGCGCCAGCAGCGAGGACAACGCACATACCCGAGTTCCTCGCCGTGACGCACTGACACCTCAAATGCTGGGTTGGTGCCGTCCTGAATGACAACGAGCGAAACAATGAAGAGTTCTGGCAGGAAATCGTGGTGTTTCACTAAGATCGCGCGAAGCGGATCGGTCGAGGCGAGCGACAGTGTGATGACTGCATCGAGTGACTTACCGAGTTTACCTGCGGCACGCAGCGGCTCGATGGCCTCGTTAACCTTCGCGCGGACTTTGAGCAGCGCCGCCATATCGGCTTCGAGCTCAGGATTGGTCCAGGCCGCGTCCGGCTCAGGCCAATTCTGCAGGTGGATCGGATCGTTGGTGAACTCGGTCTTGGTCGTCGCGTAAGACCAAGCTTCGTCTGCCGTGAAGGTCAGTACGGGAGCGAGGATTTTAACCAACACTTCGAAGATGCGCTGGATTGCGGTCTGCGAGGAGCGGCGCAGGGGATTGGCCGTGCCAAGGGTGTAGAGCCGATCCTTGAGGATGTCGTGATAAACCGCCGACAGCGTGACGGCGCAGAATGAGCTCACCGCTTGAATCACACGGTGGTATTCGTACGCATCGTACGCGGAGGTGGCCTCGGCGAGCAGCTTTGCGGTCTGGTGAAGAGCCCAGCGGTCGAGGGTGTCGAGTTGGGCGTAGGGCAGCGCGTCCTTGGCCGGATCGAAGTCGCACAGCGTGGCGAGCTGGTAACGCAGGGTGTTGCGCAGGTTGCGGTAGCCCTCGGCCGCGTTGTTGAGGATTTTCTCCGAGAGCGTGATGTCCTGGGTGAAATCCTGCGAGGCGATCCAGAAGCGGATAACGTCCGCGCCGTACTGCGCGATGTAGTTGTCCGAGGTTGGGGGTTTTTCGTACTGACCGGACTTGGAGATTTTTTTACCGTCTTCACCGACGATAAAGCCGTGGGTGAGCACCGCCTTGTAGGGCGCTCCGCCTTGGGAAATGACGCCCGTCCACAGCGAGGACTGGAACCAGCCACGGTGTTGGTCGGAGCCTTCCAAGTAGAGATCGGCGGGCCATTGGGTGGCACCTTGGTGATTCTTTAGCACGGCGGCGTGCGAGGAGCCGGAGTCGATCCATACGTCGAGCGTATCGCGACCGATCGTGAGTGCGGACGCCGCTGGCCAGCCGACGGGTAACGTCACGCCGTCGAGAATCTCGCTGGTGGTGGCGTCGTACCAGAAATTGGTGCCGCGGGTTGCAATCTTGTCGGCGACGGCGCGGATGACCGAGGCGTCGATAAATGCGTTTTTGTCGGCGTCGTAGAACGCGATGATGGGCACGCCCCAGGAACGCTGGCGGCTGATGCACCAATCGGGACGGGCTTCGACGGCACCACGGATACGCGTCTCGCCCCAGGTGGGGATCCATTGGACTCCGGCGATGGATTTGAGGGCGGTCTCGCGCGGGGACGGCGCGGCGGCGTCTATTTTGCGGTCAAGGCCGACAAACCACTGGTCGACGGCGCGAAAGATGATCGGAGTCTTGGAGCGCCAGCAATGCGGGTAACTGTGGCTGTACTTCGCTTTTGCCAACAGTGCACCGGAGCCGGCTAGTTTTTTTAAGACGGCGAGGTTGGCGGGCGAGGGCTTTTTGGCGGCGATATCTTCGACGGTTTCGAGTGTGCTGATGCCGACGAGATCGGAGGGGACTTGGCCGTCGTCGAGGTAGCGACCATCGGCACCTACGGGGCAGTAAATTTCCAACTTGTAGCGCAAGCCGGTGAGGTAGTCGTCGGCACCATGGCCGGGAGCGGTGTGCACGCAACCGGTGCCGCTGTCGGTGGTGACGTAGTCGCCCAGCACGACCGGCGAAGCGCGGTCAATTAACGGGTGGCGAGTGGCCATGCCTTCGAGTGATGCGCCTTTAACCGTCGCTGCGATGGACGGAGCGGCTTCGATTTTGGCGGCGGCGAGCACGGCGCCAAGCAAAGCTTGGGCAACGACGATGCGTTCGCCACCGAGGTCGGCGACCACGTAGTCCACGTCGGCGTTAACAGCGATCGCGAGGTTGGCTGGGATCGTCCACGGGGTTGTGGTCCAGATGACAACAAACAGAGGTTTGTCGGTGGGGAGGTTGAACTTGGCGGCTTCGGCGGCGGGAACGGCAAATTTAACCCAAATGGCGGTCGAGACGTGGTCCTTGTACTCGATTTCGGCTTCGGCGAGCGCGGTTTCGAAGGGGATCGACCAGTACACCGGCTTCTTGGAGCGGTAAACCAAGCCCTTTTCCACGAACGAGGAGAACGTGCGGATGATATCAGCCTCGTAGGCCGGTGCCTTGGTTTTGTATTCGTTCTTCCAATCGGCTTGGACACCGAGGCGTTTAAATTGCTTGGTCTGGGTGGTGATCCAGCTCTCGGAGAAGGCGTCGCACAGCGAGCGCATCTCGGCGGTGGAGACCTGTTTGTTCTCGGCCTGTAAGGCGCGCATTACTTTCTGCTCGATGGGCAAACCGTGGCAGTCCCAGCCCGGCACGTACGGGGTGCGGTAACCACGCAGCGACTTGTAACGCAGGGTGATATCTTTGAGTGATTTGTTGAGCGCGGTGCCGATGTGGACATCGCCGTTGGTGAACGGCGGGCCGTCGTGCAGGACGAACGTTTTGCCGGTGGTGGCGTTCTTGCGCTGGATAGCGGCGTAGAGATCGAGTTTGTCCCAATGGGCGAGGCGAGAGGGCTCGCGCTGCACGAGATTTGCCCGCATGGGGAAATCTGTTTTAGGGAGCTGGAGGGTGTCTTTCAGTTCTTGCGCCATGCCTGTGGAAAGCGGCGCAGGCTACCCCCGCGCCCCCCGTAGTCAAGGGAAGAGGCGGGGCTGTTTTTTGACGCGGGTCGGACACTTGTTTAACGGGATAAACCCTCAAGCGCATGTGTTGGTCGCAGGGAATCCGGATTCGAACCGAGAACGAGTAAGATTAGTCGGCCCTGAATAATTCATAAGGCAATGATTATTATTTACTTGAGTCCTTAATCGACGTCCTTTTTTCTTGGTTAAGTTTAACCACACCAACAAA
>JBILJE010000159.1:0-7317 GCA_044377395.1 Rariglobus sp.
CCAATCCGGTTTGGTGGTTTGGCGGCGGTTTCGACCTCACCCCGTATTATGGTTTTGAGGACGACTGTCGGCACTGGCACCGCGTGGCCCATGACGCCGTTTCCCCCTTCGGTACCGAGCTTTATCCGCAGTGGAAAAAATGGTGTGACGATTACTTTTTCCTGAAACATCGGGGCGAACCACGCGGTATCGGCGGCCTGTTTTTTGACGACTACAACGCCCCAGGGTTTGAGCAAAGTTTCGCCGCTTTCCGAGCCGTGGGCGACGCCTACCTGCCCGCCTACGTGCCCATCGTGCAAAACCGCAAAGCCACGCCCTACGGCGAGCGCGAGCGCGACTGGCAGCTGTACCGGCGCGGGCGTTATGTGGAGTTTAACTTGGTCTGGGACCGCGGCACCCACTTCGGCCTGCAAAGCGGCGGCCGCACCGAGTCGATCCTCATGAGCCTGCCCCCATTGGTAACGTTCAAATACAACTACGCCCCAGAACCCGGCAGCGACGAGGCCCGACTCCACACCGATTTCCTACGCCCCCGCGACTGGACCCATGCATGATGCTCGCTACTCGCTACTCACTACTCGCTACTTCGATCCAATGACTTCCCGCCAACGCTTTCTCGCCGCCCTCGCCTGCCAACCGCTCGATCGCCCGCCGCTCTGGGTCATGCGCCAAGCCGGCCGTTACCTGCCCGAATACCGCGCGCTCAAGGCCCAGTCCTCCTTCGTGCACATGGTGCAGACGCCCGCGCTGGCGGCCGAAGTCACGCTGCAACCCCTGCGCCGCTTCCCGGGACTCGACGCAGCGATTTTGTTCTCGGACATCCTCGTGATTCCCGAGGCCCTCGGCCAACCCTACTCCTTCCGCGATGGCGGCGGCATTGAGATGGCGCGTCGAATCTCCACCCGCGCCGACATCGAAGCACTCGCGCCCGTCACCGCCGTTCCGGAACGCCTGGCCTACGTCGCCGACACGCTATCGCTGCTGAAAAAGGAACTCGCCGGTGAGAAAATGCTGCTCGGTTTCGGCGGTTCGCCGTGGACACTCGCCACCTACATGGTGGAAGGCGGCAGCTCGGATGATTTCGAGCGCATCAAGCTGCTTTTCTACACCGACCGCGGGACCTTCGACGCGCTGCTGGAAAAACTCACCGAGTCGCTGATCGCCTATTTCCGCATGCAGATCGCGGCGGGGGCCGACGCGATCCAGATTTTTGATTCGTGGGGCGGGCTGGTTGCCGGCCAAGACTACGAGGCCGCCTCGTTAAAGTGGATACGCCGCATTGTCGCCGCTTTGCCCGCCGATTTCCCAGTGATTTTGTACGCCAAGGGCACGGCGCCCCACCTCGTTGATCAAGCGTTCACCGGGGTGCGCGCGATCAGCGTCGACTGGACCAACGACCTGTCGATCGTCCGCCGCACCTTGCCGGCCAACGTCGCCGTTCAGGGCAACTTGGACCCGGTGCTCATGCAAACGACGCCCGAAATCGTCGCACGCGAGGCAGCCCGCCTGTTGGAGTCGATGCGCGGCACCGCCGGCCATGTTTTCAACTTGGGCCACGGCATTACCCCGCAGGCAAAAATCGAGTGCATGCAGGCGCTGATCGATACCGTGAGCAACTGGAAGTAAAGCCCCGCCTCTTCATGAACAAAACAGCGATCGCCGATGTGCTCAGCCACATCGCCACCCTGCTCGAACTCACCGGCGAAAACCCCTTTAAAATCCGCGCCTATACTTCTGGCGCGCGCCAACTCCAGTCCCTCGAACAAAGCGAACTGGAGACCCTGCTGCGTGAAGAGCGCCTGCAATCGGTTAAAGGAATCGGCGCGGCCCTTGCCCAGCAGATCGGTGAACTGCACGCCACGGGACGCTCAACGCTTTTGGAACAGTTGCAGGCCTCCATCGCGCCGGGCTTGGTCGAGATGCTGGAGGTGCCCGGCCTCGGACCGAAGAAGGTCAAAGCCATCCACGATCAACTCGGCATCACCACCCTCGCCGAGCTCACCGCCGCCTGCAACGACGGGCGTGTCGCCGAGTTGGCCGGCTTCGGTGCCAAAACTCAGGAGAAAATTCTGGCCGGAATCCGCAACCGCGAAGCTTACGGGAAACGCCACTTGTGGTGGGCGGCGCAACAGGTGGCCGAGCCCATCATCGCCGGGCTGCGTGCACTGCCGCAGGTCTCCCAAGCCGAAGCCGCCGGCAGTCTACGGCGTTGTATGGAGACTGTCGGCGACCTCGATTTTATCGTCGCCGCTACGGATGTTGCCCCAGTGGTCGAATGGTTTGTGACCCAACCCGGAGTTCAGGAAGTCACCGCCCGCGGTGACACCAAGGCGAGCGTACGCTTTGACACCGGATTGCAGGCCGACCTGCGCCTCGTGCCGCCGGAGCAGTTCGCTTTCGCACTGCATCACTTTACCGGCTCAAAAGATCACAACGTGCAGATGCGCCAGCGCGCTTTGTCGATCGGTCTTTCGCTCTCCGAGTGGGGCTTGGTGCTGTCAACCGGCGAGGGTACAACCAAAGAAAAGGCCGCAGCCGAATCACTGCCGGCCGCCTCCGAATCGGCGCTTTTCACCGCGCTCGGACTTGCGTACATCCCACCCGAGCTGCGCGAAGGACGCGGCGAGATCGAGGCGGCTGAAGCCGATGCGTTACCGCATTTGATCGAACTCGACGACCTGCGCGGGGCGTTTCACAACCACACCACGGCCTCCGATGGGAACAATACCATTGAGGAGATGACCGCCGCCGCCGATGCACTGGGTTGGTCGTACCTCGGCATCGCAGACCACTCGCCGTCGAGCGTTCAGGCCCGTGGTTTGAGCGAGGCGCGCCTTGCCGAACAGGTGGCGCAGATCCACGCGCTCAACGCCACCGGACGCTACCGCACCCATGTGTTGACGGGAACCGAGTGCGACATCCTGCCCGACGGGCGACTCGACTTCGACGACGGCGTGCTCGCCACCTTGGATTACGTGGTCGTTTCAGTTCACAGCGCTTTCACCCAATCTCAGGACGACATGACGGCGCGAATCATCCGCGCCATCGAACATCCGCGCACCACCATGCTCGGCCACCTCACCGGACGATTATTGCTGCGGCGCGAGTCCTACGCCCTCGATGTGGAAAAGATCATCGACGCGGCGATCGCCAACCACGTGGTGATCGAGCTCAACGCCAACCCCTGGCGCCTCGACATGGACTGGCGCCACTGGCGCAAAGCCTCGGCGCGAGGACTGCTCTGCGCGATCAACCCCGATGCCCACGACACAGCCGGCTTGGAGTTCGTGGCGGCGGGCGTTAACGCTGCGCGCAAAGGTTGGCTGACGAAAAACGCGGTGCTCAACACCCGCCCGTTGGCGGCGGTGCAATCCTGGCTGGCGCACCGCCGTTCCGGAGGTCACGGCCACGTCCCGTCTGCGCCCGTACACGGCTGAGGTGCATGCGACCACCGAGTCGCAACGGACGACACGGAGGTCGTCCCTCCACCCAACCACCGCATCCATTATTTGCGCACGGTTTCCATTAACTCACGCGCACGCCGGGTCGCCGCCTCAATTTGGGCACGAGAAACATCCTTCTCCAGCGACTCGCGCCACGCCCGCGCAGGCTCGGAACCAAACGCACTGGCGACATTGAGCCACGCGAGGGCTTCACCAGGATCTTTTCGCGCGCCTTCGCCCAGCCAATACGCAATGCCCATGCAATACTGGGCGCTGGCAATTCCCTGGTCGGCGGCCTTGCGGTACCAGTTAACCGCCTCGAAGGAATCCTTGATGACACCAACGCCAGCCCCATACGCGCAGCCAAGGTTAAACTGCGCCTTGGCGGACCCCTGCTCCGCAGCTTTTCGATACCAGTTAACCGCTTCCACGGGATCCTTAATGACGCCTTCTCCAAACCAGTACGCGATGCCGAGGTTGAACTGCGCCTCAGCATTGTCCTGTTCCGCTGATCGGCGGAACCATTTCACGGCCTCAACAGGATTTTTGGCCACGCCTTGGCCGACATAATAAACACGGCCCAGATTGCACTGAGCTTTGGCATCCCCTCGCTCTGCAGATTTGCGCAAAGCGTCGGGACGATCACCAGCCACCGCAGCCGAAATCAGTGTTAGGAACACCACTAAAAAGCGGATCGTTCTCATGCCTCTGATTAAGGCGCAAAGGGGTCCTCGGCGCAAGCCCCCTTCCACTGTAGCCAAACGCCCGAGACGCCCCTCTCAAGTAACAACCCAGAGGCTATTGAATGACAATAATCCAGGTGTCCATTTTTTCTGGGTTTAGCCCCAGGAAGTAGCGCAGACTTCCAGTCTGCTTTGACGCAATCCCGGCTCGGCAACCCTGAGCAGACTGGAAGTCTGCGCTACTTTTCGAGCCGTTACTTTGCTGCTTCTTCCGCGCTCAGCCGCGGTGTGTCGCTGAAAACATTCTCCGCTCCGATGCTGACAGTCGGGACAAATCCAGCCATTCCTTCGGCTCTCAGGATTGCCTCGCCCCTCCACTTGAACAACTCAGCTCAACCCCCGATCTCTGCCCTTGGCTGGGCTGCAGTGACGTTGGCTGCAATCCTCACACTCACTCTCTGCTTACACCTGGCGCCGGAGTGGCTGAACAACCCCGACCTGTCGCACGGGTTGCTCGCGCCAATCTTGTTTTTGTTCCTCATCCGCGAAGGCCGTCTGAGCAATCACGCGGGCTGGCACCCCGCCGCAACCATGACGTTAAAAATGCTCCGCGCGGGCACGCTTGCCGCGGGATTGGCGCTGGTGGGTATGGCCGGTCTTTATGCCGCCACCACGGACTGGACGCACCCGCTGGTGGGCTTCTGCCTGGCGGTGGCGTTGTCGGCATTGCTGTTCGGCGCGCTGCTGTGGTGCGCGACGCCACGGGTGCGTATCCTGCCGCTAAATTGGAGCACCCTCGTCGCAGTGGGTTTCTGGCCGCTGTGTGCGCCCATTCCCCCCGGCACCTATGCGCGGATCACCCTTCAACTTCAGCTGTGGATAACGCAGCTGGTGCTCGAATCGCTGCACGTGCTCGGCATTGCCGCATCGAAAGCGGGCAACATCATCCTGCTCGCCCACACCCAGGTCGGAGTGGAGGAAGCCTGCAGCGGGGTGCGCAGCCTGTTGTCGTGCATCGTGGCGGCGCTGGTTTTCTCGGCCACGCTGGTCACCCGGCCCTGGCGGCGAGTGCTCTTGCTACTGCTCGCGCCACCCCTGGCCTTCGTGCTCAACTTTGCCCGCTCGCTCGCCCTCACATTGCTGGCCCACAAGGGCGTCGATATCACCGGCCACTGGCACGATCTGACGGGATTCGCAGTCCTGGGCTCGACCGCGCTCATCCTTGGAGCGCTGGCTTTCGCACTCGCCAGCCCGCCCGCACCACCCGCACCGATTACGCCCGCGTTCGCCGCTTCCCGTGGCCCGCACACCGGAGCCGGGAAACCCTGGGATGTGTTAACCGCTTACGTTTTAACTTTTCTCTTACTCACCGGTTTCTTGGTGAACACCCACCGTGCAACCGCCCTTGACCCTGCACCGCCCGACCTGGAAGCACTGCTGCCTAAAACCGCCGCGACTTGGGACTGGGTTCCGACCGACAACCTTCAACCCTTCGCCCCGGTCCTCAAAACCGATCACCTCATCCAGCGCACGTATGTGCGTCGCCAGGACGCCAATCCCGAGGCCGAGCCTTTGCAGCTCACCGTCTACCTAGCGTATTGGGCGCCTGCGCAGGTGAGCGTGAGCGCCGTGGCCCTGCATACCCCCGAGGCCTGCTGGCCGGGCAACGGCTGGACGGCGGACCAGGTCGAGTCGAACGCCCTGGTGAGGGTTCCGCAACGCGAGCTGCCTCCTCCGCAGTACCGCAGTTTCACCCTGGCGGGGAATGGCCAGCACGTCTGGTACTGGCACCTCTACGCGGGGCATTCGATCACGCAGACCAACCCTTATTCGGCAGTGGAATTGCTCCGCTTTGCGTGGCGCTACGGTTTCCGCACTGAAGGCGCGCAGGTTTTTGTACGGATCTCCTGCAACCGCCCGTGGTCCGAGATAGCCAATGATCCGCTGCTCGCCGAAATCCTCGGCCGGCTGCAACCGTACGGATTGTAAACTCGCATGCTTTTTCGCCTCACATCCAAAGAACGCTACGCCCTGTCGTTAATCACCCTGCTCATCGCCCTAGGCGTACTCGGTATGGCCTTACTCTGATTTCGTCCAAGGCCCACCAGCAACATCCGGCAAAGCCTGCCCCTGCGGTAAGCAGCCCTCGCGCCTGTTTTTTCGTTGCCGCTCACTCTCGGGCCGCAAACATCCCCCGACCGTGCTTCCAGACGCCGACTACCGCATCAAGCTTCCGGCCTTCGAGGGGCCCCTCGATCTCCTGCTTTTTCTGATCAAGAAAAACGAGATCGATATCTACGACATCCCCATCGTCTCGGTCACCCGCCAGTACATCGACGTGCTGCATTCCCTGCGCGATCTCGACCTGGATATCGCCGGCGAGTTTTTCGTCATGGCCGCCACCCTGATGGAAATCAAAAGTCGCATGCTCTTGCCGCGTGGACTGGCGGCAGTCGACCCCAACGCCACCGATGAAGAAGTGGATCCGCGCTGGGAACTCGTGCACCAGCTGCTCCAGTACAAAAAGTTCAAAGAAGCCGCCGTTAAACTCGACGAGTTGGCCATATTCCAACGCGATTTGCTCGCCCGCCACGTTTCCGAACTGGCCGTGAGCGACTCGGATCGACCGCTCAAGTCGGTCGATCGCATCGAGCTGTGGAATGCCTTCAACATTGTCCTTCGCCGCCTCGCCGAAAAACTGGTGGTCGGCCAGATTCAGGACGAACAGGTCACCGTCTCCGACAAAATGGAGGAGATTCTTGAGTTCATTCGCACCCACCGAAGCTTCGTTTTTACCGACCTTTTTGGCAACCAGCCAGTGACCGTCCGCCTCTTGGTGGCCACCTTCATCGCGGTGCTTGAGCTCACCCGACTCAGTAAACTCCGTGTGCGCCAAAACGAGGCCTACACCGACATCGAATGCTTCGCGCGTGAGGAAACGGACATCCCTATTTTACTCGTCCAAGACGAACCCTCGCCGGTGCGCGTGCCTGATTTGCAAAACCCGCTTGAAACACAGGTGGAAGCCCCCACCGTTATTTCGTGAGCAAAAAACCCACCCCAACCACCCGCAAAAAACCGGCCAAAACCGCCGGCCTGCTCGGGCTGGGCCTCGACAACTCAGATGGCCACAAACGCATCACTCAAGGCGATCAATTCGTCTTGGTCGGTGGCTCCGAAGAAACCCACGG
>JBILJE010000160.1:0-7286 GCA_044377395.1 Rariglobus sp.
GGCGATTCCGCCACGCTGGCGGATGAAGTCGCGGATAGCATCGCTGTCTTAGCCCTTGTCCATAATAGCGTTAGCGCCAGGCTTGAGGTATCGCTGAAGCAGGGGTTTGGCTTGGTCAAAGTCGGAGACGTTGGCCCCAGTAAGAATGAATCCAAGGGGGTAGCCCAGCGCCTCGCAGGCCATATGAATTTTGGTCGAAATGCTGGAGCGGGACCGAGCCATGGCCTGGGCGATTTGGCCGCCGGCGGGGTTGGATCTGTGGGCGTGCACACGCATAGCCGTGCTATCGATCATGATGCTATCGTCCTCCTTGTCTGCACTCAGACCGGAGAGAATCGCATCCCAGTTGCTGTCAGCCAGGACGAGCCTCGACGTTTTATTCAAGGCACACATGTAATCACTTAATTAGTTAACTATAAAAAGTATACAGAATTTCAAAGTAATTTATTTTGGCAGATTTATTTCCGAGACACGCCCTATCCCGGCCGACTTCGACGCCATTATCAGTAACGCCGGCGGCTGCGGTGCGCATTTACGCGCCTACGGACACCTGCTGCACGACGATCCCGCCTACGCGCAAAAGGCCTCTGCTCGGTTGGCCAAACTGCGCGACATCCACGAATATCTGGTCGAAATCCAGTTCCGCCCACCTTCGGCTCCAGTCGCCCCCGCCGTTTCCCTCCGCGCACCGCACCCCGCAACGCACTGCGCAGCCCACCCCGCAGCGGCCGCCACCGCGCCCACGACGACGGTGACCTACCACGAGAGTTGCCACCTATGCCACGGCCAGCAGGTGAGCGCCCAACCGCGCGCCATCCTGCGTGCGCTCCCCGAAGTGGTTTTGCGCGAATGCGCCGAGTCGCAGTGGTGCTGTGGCAGCGCGGGTATTTATAATATCACCCAGCCTGAAACGGCGGCGCGCCTGCAGGAGCGCAAAGTCGGTCACGTGCTGGCCACCGGCGCGCACATCGTCGCCACGGCCAATCCCGGCTGCCACCTGCAATTAGCCTACGGCTTGGCCCAACACACGGGCAATCCGGGAGACCCGACAATCGAGGTGACGCATCCCGTGGTGCTATTGGCCCGCGCCTACGCAGCGGAAAAACAAATGGGTCAACAAAAGGGTTAAAACAAAAACTCGGGCTGGCCGTAACGGGTGCGCGCCTCGTTGAGCCCGCCCTTCATTTCAAAGCCTTCCAATAGCGTGAACAACTGGGCCGAATCGACGATGGGCGCTTCGGCGGCCACCGTGGGCAACGCCAAGTTGAGCGTGGTCAGCTTCAGATTGCGCCGCAAGTCGTCGGCGCGCTCGCCCACCACCGCGCGAAAACGCTCCGGCTCAAGTTTGTCGGCGTTGGCGATGACGCCCTCGATGTTGCCAAAACGCTGGAGCCATTTGACGGCGGTTTTGGGGCCCACCCCGGAAATTCCGGGGATGTTGTCCGAGGTGTCGCCGACCAGGGCCAGGTAGTCAGCGATCTGGGTGGGCGGGACGCCGAATTTCGCCAGCACGGCGGCACTATCGCGAAATTGCCAGCCGAGCTTGGGGTTGGCCGAAGGCGGCGGAAGGAGAATTTTAATGCGATCGTCGACGATCTGTGCGAAATCCTTGTCAGAGCTGACGATCAGCACCTCGTGGCCCTGATTCGCCAGGGCGACGGCTTGGGACGCGAGCACGTCGTCGCTCTCGACCCCATGTTGCTCGATGCCGATGTAACCCATGGCGCGGGTGAGGGCCTTGATCGGCTCGATTTGTTGGCGCAAGGCCTCGGGCATTTCGGAGCGTTGCGCCTTGTATTCAGGCAGCAACGCCTGGCGCTCATGGGAACCGTCGAGGTCAAAAAACACCAAGGTACCGAGAGGTTTTTCCTGATCGGCGAGCTTCCACAGCGACTTGACCCAACCGTGGAGGGCGTTGGTGGGAAAGCCATCGGCGCGGGTGAGCTCCGGAACGGCGTGAAAGCAGCGGTAAGCCAGATTGTAACCGTCGATGAGGAGCCATTTTGCCATTCGGGAAACCAAGGGGACCTCGACTGCCCATGGCAAAGCGAAAGCCGGATAAAAAAGTAGCGCAGACTTCCAGTCTGCTTTGAGCTGGAAGTTGCAGCCCTAGGCAGACTGGAAGTCTGCGCTACTTTAAACCCACGCACCCCAACCGGCGTTTTGGTTTGCCGCCGAACTCCGCCGAGCGAATAACCACGGGCTTTTTACCACCCACCACGCCGCCCTTCTATCGCCACCACCATGAAGACCTACTCGATCGCAATCGGCTCCGACCACGCCGGCTACGCCTATAAAGAAGCCATCAAAGCCGCGCTACTGGCCGACGGCCACACGGTGCGCGATTTCGGCACCTACTCGAACGCCTCCTGCGATTACCCTGATTTCATCCGCCCCACCGCCGAGGCGGTCGCCCGCGGCGAGTTTGAACGCGGCATCGTTCTGGGCGGCTCGGGTAACGGCGAGGCGATCGTCGCCAACAAAGTTAAAGGCGTGCGCTGCGGCCTGTGCTGGAACGAGCAAGTCGCCATCTGGAACCGCTCCCACAACGACGGCAACGTGCTCTCAATCGGCGAGCGCACCGTGACCGAGGCCCAGGCGATCCAGATCACCCGCGTCTGGTTGGCCACCGAGTTCGAAGGCGGCCGCCACCTGCCCCGCATCCAAAAAATCGAGCAGGCCTGAGCCTGTCGAAACACCCCGATGCCGACCGCCCCTCGTTATTTCCTCCGCGAGGACGGCCGGCGCACCGGCCCGCACAGTCTGGCGGTTCTTAAACAAAAGGCCGAAATGGGCCTGCTCAGCGCCGACAGCGTGCTCGCGCCCGAGGCCGAGCCCGAAGAGTGGGCGGCGTTGCGCGAGTCGCAGGTCCTCTGCGAAGAACTCATCCCCGCCCGACCGCACTATACCCTCGGCAAACGGGAAGTGGAGAAAGTTAACCACGCCGAAAACCCCGCCACGCCCTCGGTGGAAGCGATGCTCCGAGCCAACCTCGCCCGCCAGCAGGAGGCGGAGGGCGAGTTGCTCAAACCCATGCCGCCGCGCTCGAATCGCCGGCGCAACGACTACTTGATTGTCGCCGGCCTAATCAACGGCCTGGTCCTGGTTAACATTTGTCTCGGCCGCCCCTGGTTTGATCCCTTTCTACTCGGGTTCTTCGTGATGGGTAACCTCAGTCTGGCGTGGGTGATGTTCGGGGTTATGGATCGGTACTGAGGCCGGCAAATCTATCGCTTGCCCACCACCCCCGCGCTCCTCACCTTCTGCGGACTCGACATGGCTTTTCCCACACCTCCCGCCATCCTTACTGAGCGCAACCTGAGCGCCGGCGAACTCGATCAGAACCGCCCAGCCGCCCTCCTGCGCCTGTACGCTTGGATGCACCTCGCGCGCACCGGCGACAACCGCATCCTCGACCTGTTTCGCCAGGGCCTGATCAAGGGCACCGTCACCGGCGGCCAGGGCAACGAGGGGCTGATCGTCCCGCTGATCCTGCTCGCCGACAAAACCATCGACGCGGTCTCGTTTACCCACCGCGATTTCGGCGGCCACCTGCTTTGGAGCGACCATCTCTGCGAGCACCTCAATCAGTATTTCGCCAACGCCCTCAGCCCGACCCGCGCCCGCGAGGGCAACGTGCACCACGGCGACGTGAAAAACCGCTCGCTGCCGATGATCTCGCACCTCGGCTCGATGCTGTCCCACGTGCTAGGTGTGACCGACTCGCAGCGCCGCCACGGCAAGGCGGCTGTCGGCTTCACGTTTTTTGGCGACGGCAGCTCCAGCACCGGCGACATCCATGAGTCGCTCAACCTGGCCTCGTTGCTCTCGCTGCCGATCGTTTTCGTCATCGAGAACAACAAGTACGCTTACTCGACGCCGATCAGCGAACAGTTCACCGCCGGCACCCAGCTTTATAAACGCGCCGCAGGCTACGGCATGGAGGGTTTCGAAATCGACGCCACCGGCGACATCGAGACCGTCACCCGCACCCTCGCCGCCGCCATCGAAAAAGTTCGCTCCACCTCGCGCCCCGTCCTCATCGAGGCCCACACGATCCGCATGCGCGGCCACGCCGCCTACGACACCTGCGACTACCTCGCACCGGGTGAACTCGAAGCCATTCTTATCCAGGATCCGCTGCCCAAGTTCCGCGACCAACTCGTCGCCGCCGGCCACGCAGCAGCCATCGAAAAAATCGAGGCCGAACTCCACGCCTATTTGGAGGCCTGTATCCAGGTTTCGCTGGCGGTGCCGCGCCCCGCACCCGACGCCCAAATGCTGGCCGACGTCTTTGCACCCGCCGCCCCCGCGCTGCCTTGGTTACCCTCCGTCAACTCTGAGCTCCCAGCTCATAGCTCTGAGCTCAAAGCTCCCACCGCCCAGCTCAATTTCGCACAGGCGATCAACGCCGCCCTGCGCAAGGTTTTGGCCGAACGCGCCGAGTCGCTCCTGCTCGGGCAGGACATCGGCACCTACGGCGGCGCGTTCAAGGTCACCGACGGCCTGTTAAAAGACTTCGGCCGTGCCCGCGTTTTTAATACACCGCTAGCCGAGAGCGCTTGCACGGGCTGGGCAATTGGCCTCGCACTCAACGGCCACCGGCCGATCGAGGAGTTCCAGTTTGCGGATTTCTCCACGGAGGCGGTGACCCAGATTACGCTTAACGCGGCGACCTATCACTTCCGTTCCGGCGCGGCGGTGCCGATCGTTTTCCGCCTACCCTGCGGCGGCGGACTCACCATGGGCTCATTCCACTCGCAGGAGCTCGAGTCGCTGTTCCTCTCGATGCCCGGCCTCAAGGCGATTTACCCGAGCACCCCGCAGGATGCGTTCAACGCCATCCTCGCCGCCTACGAAGACAACAACCCGGTGCTGATCTTTGAGCACAAGGGCCTGTATCGGCGCGGCAAACACGCTGTGAGCTGGGACGCGAACTACCGCGACGTCTGGCAGCCCAAACACCTGCGCGCCGGCAGCTACGCGACCTTCGTCACCTACGGCGAGATGACGATTCCGGCGGCCGAAGTCTGCGACTACTTTGAGAGCGAATACGAAAAAACCTTCGACCTGTTCGACCTGCGCGGTCTGGCGCCGCTCAAGCTCGACGCCATCAAGGCTTCGCTGGAGCGTACTCACCGCCTAATCGTGTTGCACGAGGGACGGCGCACTCACGGCTTCGGTGCCGAGCTGGTGGCGCGACTGACCGAAGAGCATTTTTTCTCCATGGAAGCCGCCCCGCTGCGCATCGCCGCCGCCGACATGCCGGTGCCCTTCGCCCCCGAGCTGGAAGCCGCCTACCGCCCGACCAAAGAAAAGCTCATCGAGCAGATTGCCAACTGGATCGGCTAAAGCGCGCTTCGCGCGAAATCCCCAAACTTCAAAACCCAAAAACCAAAACCTCCAAATCCCCAAAATAAAAGCCGACTACTACCTGGGTTGATTCCTTGTTGGGATTTGGCCGCTTGGAATTAGGGTTTTTAAAAACATGAAAGCCATCATCCCCCACGCCCGCTGGGCCGCCGTTCGCCTGTTTGCCATGGACGTCGATGGCGTCCTCACTGACGGCACCATCCACGTGTCCTCCGACGGCGTCGAAACCAAGACGTTTTCCATCCTCGACGGCATGGGCTTGGTGCAACTGCGCAAGCAAGGTGTTGCCACCGCTTGGATCAGCGGGCGCGCATCCGGTGCCACCACGGTGCGCGCCACCGAGCTGCAAATCCCCCACCTCGTACAAGGCCGCACCGACAAGATCACCGCGCTCCAAGAACTCGCCGCCACCCTCGGCCTCACCGCCGAACAGATCGTTTACATGGGCGACGACCTCATCGACACCGCAGCCATCCAATGGGCTGGTATTGGTGTGAGCGTACCCGACGCCATGGCCGAACCGTTCGCCGCCGCTGACTACGTGACGCGCCGTCCGGCTGGCCGCGGGGCCGTGCGCGAAGTCTGTGATCATATCCTTGCCGGCCACCGCTCCTCCACCGCCGCGTGAACCCAATTAAGCCCCTTTTTCTTGTCCTGCTGGCAGCGGCAAGCCCGCTCTTCGCGGCCGAACCGCCGGCCCAGATCCGGCCTAGTGCGCCGATCAAAGAATTCCGCCTGCCCTCCTTCGACAAGGACGGCCAAAAAACCTCGTTCATGCGCGCGGCCGAGGCCCTCTTCGTCACCGCCACACAAGTCGACGTGAAGGACCTTCAGCTCACATTATTCACCAAGGATGGCACCGGCGGCTTTGACACCGTGCTGCTGGCCCCCTCGGCGACGTTTAAAACCGACCAGCAGATCGTCAGTGGCAAAGATCAGGTCCGCCTGATCCGCCTCGATGTTGAAGTCATCGGCGAGCAGTGGTCCTACAATCACCCGGAGAAACGGGTTACTATCGCCAAGAACACCCGCGTTATTTTCCAAGAAGAGCTCAAAGATATTATCAAATGAACCGCCCCTTCCCCCGCTTGCCGACGCTACTGCTGGCTCTCCTCACCGCTCCCGGCCTGCTCACCGCCGCCGACAAGAAACCGGCCGCCGCCTCGGTTCCCACCGTCATCACCAGCACCTCGTTTGAGATGTGGAGCACCGACACCGAGACGCGCTCTATTTTCAAAGAAAACGTGATCGTGACGGGCAACAACCTGCGCCTCACCTGCGACAAGCTGGATGTGACCGCCGTGCGCATGCTCGGCAAAGACGACAAAAATGCCGCCATTCCAACCGTGGAAAAGTTCAAGACCCTAGTGGCCACCGGCAACGTCCACATCATGCAAGGCAACCGCGAGGTCACCTGCGGAAAAGCCGAGGTATTTCCCGGTGAGGACCGCGTCGTGCTCACCGAAAAACCGGTGGTGATCGACAACGATGGCCCGTACGTTGCCACCGGCGACCGCATCGTGCTGCTACGCGGTGAACGTCGGATTTTTGGCGACAACATCCGCCTCCAGGGCCCGGCCATTCGCGACCTCGGCTTCGATAAAGACAATCCCGTCCAGGCTCCCGCTCCACTGCCCCGTCCTACGGCCAAACCATGAGCTCCACCGCGCAAACAGCACCATCTTCATCGGAGGAACTTCAATCCTCGCGCTTCGAAATCCAAGCCCATGGCTTGGTAAAAACCTACGGTGAGCGCGCTGTGGTTAACGGCATCGACCTGCGTGTGCACGCTGGTGAAATCGTCGGCCTGCTGGGGCCCAATGGCGCAGGTAAAACCACGACGTTTTACATGGTCGTCGGGCTGGTTCCAGCAACCCGTGGCCGCGTTTTGCTCAACGGCCAAGACATCACTC
>JBILJE010000161.1:0-7279 GCA_044377395.1 Rariglobus sp.
CTCCAAGCGTCGGGCCAACGCGGTCGGCAACACCGAGCCCGAGAGCGTGGCGATGCGTTGAACCTGTTTCACCGAGAGCACAGGCATCAGGCCGGGCACAATCGGCACCGTGATCCCAGCGGCGCGGCACTTGTCCACAAACCGGTGATAGATCGCGTTGTCGAAAAACAGCTGGGTGGTCACAAACGCGGCACCTGCATCGACCTTGCGCTTGAGGTGATCGAGGTCGGCTTCGAGCGAAATCGCCTCCGGGTGTTTCTCTGGATAGCCGCCCACACCGAGGCAAAAATCGGGATGCCGCGACTTCAGCAGCGCCACCAGTTCGCTGGCGTAACGCAGGCCGTCGGGCGCAACGGTAAACTCGGTTGCACCCTTGGGCGGGTCACCGCGCAACGTCATGATGTTGCGAAAACCACCGGCGTAAATCTGGTCGGCAAGCGCCGTGAGCTCACTGCGGCTGTGTCCGACGCAGGTCAGGTGGGGCATAACCGTGAAGCCGAGTTCGTCCTTAAGCAGACGACTGACCTGGGCGGTTTTCTCGCGAGTGGTGCCGCCCGCGCCATAGGTGACAGACACAAAATCCCAAGGAATCGCCTTAAGCGCGGTGGCGGTCTGCCGCAGCGCCTCGACTCCAGCATCATCCTTGGGCGGGAAAAATTCGAGCGAGCGCAGCGGGCGGCATTCGGCAAAGAGGTCGGAGATGGGCCGGTCGGTATTCATTTAGCCCTGAATGCAGCGTATCACCGGACTCGTTGGCAAGGTGAGAGTCACTTCGCGCCCGGCGCGGGAGCGACGGGTGGAGGGACCAACTCGAAGAGCGCCTCGGCGCTTGCGGGCAGGGCGTTGAGTGCAAATTCGCCGACCTGAAACGCCCGCTTCTTCATCGCCGCGTTAACTGTGGAAGAGGCGTCCGAATCGGTGATGACAACAAAAACCGGGCCGGCGGGGAGTTTTTCCGTAAGCGGGACCGCAGCAAATGAACCCGGCCCGAACTTGTCCGCACTGGGCAGCGGAGACGGCTTTGCCAAGCTAGCCGCCAGAGCTGCCGGCAAAGCCAAATCGGGCTTGAGCGCGTCGGCCTTGATCACGGTGCGCTCGGGCTCGCGACCGAACGCGAAGGTGAGCGTCTTGCCGCCAAAGGTGGTCAACGTGAGCGTGCGGGCGGCGACGCGGGCGGCCACTGCCTTCGGCTCCTCCAGCGGCGAGGTTTCTGTAAAACGCAACTGGGCCAACGTATCCAGGAGTGAGACCACGACCTCGGACTTAAGACGTTTGCCCTCGGGAGTCACCCCGACGGTGAAAGCGGCATTGGCGTCGATACGCGTGAGGGCCAGAGGCGGGCCTCCCCCGGGAAGACTCAGCGTGATTTTGGCGATGTCGGCCGGGTTAAAACGTACCAAGGCGGTATCGGCCCAGTTGCGGGGCTCAAGGTCCAACCAGGTATCAAGCCGGGTCAGATAAGCCGGCTTGTCGCTGCCGAAACGCAGGAACCGGCCGCCGCCCTCGGCCGGTTTACCCAGGCTCAGTTCCAGCAGCGGCTTGTCCGCCTCATCGAGCACGGTGATAGCCGTCTCGCCAAAGCCCAGCCTGGCGATGCGCTCGGGCGAGGCCGTGACCAGCCGCTCAACCCGTGCGGTCATGAGGGATTTCACGAGCGAGGCCAGTTTGGCGAAATCGGCCGGCAAGTCATGATAATCGGCGACCTGCCAGCTGGCGCTAGCGGCGCGCACCAGCAGCACGGTTTTGCCGTTTTCGGTGAGGCGCACACGGGCGGCCTTCTCGGCGGAGGCCGAATCCAGCAGCGGAGCGCCCACGCGCGCATCCGTCAACGAGGGCGGCGAAACCGGACGATTAAACCACCACGCTGCCGCGGAGAGCACGGCGAGGAGGGCGACGACGATGAGGAGGGTTTTGAGCTTCATGGTCGGAAAAATCTGAGTTAGCGGCGGCGGGCGCGGTGAAACCAAAGGCCGAAGGCGCCGACCAGAATCGGTGTTGCGAGCAAGTTAATGACGAGCAGACCGTTGCCGAGAGCGTCGATGTCCTCGCGCAGGGCACGGCGGATCTCGCGGCGTTCACGGCGCATGGAGGCCTCCTGTTTTTGAAAATCCTCGATTGCTTTCTGCATCTCAGGCGTGGCGACCAGTCGGCCGCCATCACTGGCCTTGACTTGCAGCTGACCGAGCTTGGCCTGGGTTTCGCTGAGGCGCGCCTCCAAGGCGACGAGCTGCTCCAGGTATTTTTTCTGCGCCTCGACCTCCATTTGCTGAACCACTGTGAAGGGACGCAGCGAAGTCCCCTTGCCTCGAATGGAGATCAGTTCCTGCGAACCGGCGAGGTAGTCGAGGGTGTTGCCACCGAAAGCGAGGTTATCGTTGAGCGGTTCGGCTGCCTGGGTGCCTAAAAAATTCACCTTCCGAATACTGAAGTCATCAAGCAGCCAGTCGGTGTCGGCGACGAGCACCAGCGTGGCCGTGCCCTTCGCTTCCTTGAGCTGGCCGGGATCGGATGCCAACAGCGGCGGGCCGTCGGGGAAGGCCGTCGTCAACTTGCCCTGTATCAATGCGGCAAGTGTCCGCTTGCCCGCGGGGATGATCTGCCGGTCAACCTGATCAGGCGGCAGCATGTCGAGGGTGTTGGCCATGACGTCACCAGCGCGAGCGGACGTCTCCACCAACGGGGTGACGGTAACACCAGATTGGGGGGTAATGCGGAAACTGCCGGGCTCAATGAAAAGCAACGACCGGAGCTGGGAGGTGGGCAAGGCACTGGAGTTAAGCGCGGCCCCGTCCAGCGTCAGCCAAACCGGCAAGCGGGCGACCTGTCCGTTACCCGAAACCTGCACGGGCGTGGCCCGGTCTAGGTCACCGGTGACGTTCGCGGAGTCGTAGGCGATCCCGTAGCCTTTGAACAAGTCATGGAGGTCGCTCGAGGCGTTGGACGAAGGCCCGCCGAAGCTGGCGGCGCGCTGGCGCTTAGAGTATTGCGAGGCGGGGTCGACCGCGATGAACACGGGCTTGCCAGCGAGCAGAAACTGATCGATCGCATATTGGAGTTTTGGCGACACGCCCTGAGGATGGATCACCGCCAGGGCGGCGAGACCGTCGGGAAGTTTTTCGACCGTGGACTCAATGCGGACAATCTCAAAACTGCGCGCCCATTCGATGGCGATGAGCTGGCCCGGCTCGGGCGGGCGGGCCATCGGCATCATCGGGTTAAACGCCGAGGGCTGAAGCGGCAGGCTGGAGATCAGGCCGAGTTTCGGTCGGGCCAGCTGCTGAATCGATTGCACGAGCTGCGAGACGTCGTACTCAAGGAAGCTCTCCCGCTGCGGGGTGAAGGCGGGGATCGCCTTCTGCTGGTCGGCCTGGATGGCGACCAACCCGAAAAATACCGGCTCACCGGAGCCAGGGACGGCCTGCGGCTGGAGGCCGGCGGCGGTGGCGCGTTCCTCATCGGGAGTATCGGGCCGGGGGTTGACGACATTGAGCGAGAGGCGGCCGCCGGAGGCGCGCACGTATTGGCGGAGCATCTCCTGCACGCGGACACCGTAGTTTTTATAGGATACGGGCAGGCCGGCGGCGTCCTTCGAGAAATAGAAATCGAGGACGACCGGCTCCTCAATTTTTTGCAGGATCGTCCGGGTACCGGACGACAGCGTGTAGATACCACCGGAGGTGGCGTCACCGCGCACGGGCAGTTGCGAGGCGATGAAATTAACAAAGAAGAGACCGCCGAACAGGAGGAGTATAACGAGAGCTTTGCTTCCGGTTTTCATGGATGCGGAGGCGCGAAGATTAGCGTTCAAGAGCGACCACGTTCAAAAAGAGCGTGAAGCCGGTGAGGGAGAGGAAGAAAACGACGTCCTTCGGGTCGATGATCCCCTTGGTGAAGGCGTCGAAATGGGTGACGAAGCTGAAGTTGGCCACGAGGTCGACGGCCCAGACCGGGAGCACTGCGGAAAGCGCGCCGTTGAACACGCTCCAGCCGAGGAACACCAACACCAGGCAGGCCAGCACGCTGAGCACAAAGCTCACGACCTGGTTTTTGGTCAGCGCCGAAGTCAACGAGCACACGCCTAGGTAGGCGCCGGCCATTAAAATGCTACCCAGGTAACCGCTGGCGATGACACCCCAATCGGGCTGGCCGAGATAACCGACGGTTATCGCCATCGGAAAACTTAACAGAATGGCCAGGGCGAGAAACGCCCACGCGGCGAGGAACTTCCCTAACACTGCCTCCAAGGTGGTAAGCGGGAGAGTGAAAAGCAGTTCGATCGTGCCGGAGCGTTTTTCCTCCGACCACAGCCGCATCCCCACGGCCGGAATCAAAAACAAAAAGAGCCAGGGATGGAAAACGAAGTAGCTTTCCAGCGAGGCCTGGTTGGCGCGGAAAAACTGGCCGACGAAAAAGGCCAGGCCCACGGAGGCCATCAGGAACACAATCAGGAACACGTAAGCGACCGGCGACCGGAAGTAGCCGAGAAACTCGCGTTTGAAGACGGGGGTTATCTGGGACATGAGTTTGAAACAAAGATTAGCGCTCGGTTTGGGTCAGGCTGCGGAAAATTACGTCGAGCCGGGCGCCGGGCTGGCGGGCGCGCAACGCCTCCGGGGTCTCATCGACCACGACCTTGCCTTGCGAAATGATGATCACGCGGGTGCAGAGCGCCTCGACCTCTTCAAGGATGTGGGTGGAGAGCACCACGGCCTTCTCGGCCGCCATCTTTTTGATCAGCGTGCGAACTTCATTTTTCTGATTGGGATCAAGCCCGTCGGTCGGCTCATCGAGGACAAGCACCGCGGGATCGTGAATGAGCGCCTGGGCAAAGCCAACGCGTTGCTTATAGCCCTTTGAAAGGGTTTCGATTGTCTGGGTACGGACCGATTGCAGCTGCGTGAGATCGAGCGCGCGGTTGACCCGGGCGAGCTTCTCCGGTCGGACGCGGTAACCGCGAGTCTCGGAGATGAAAGCCAAAAACTCCTCGACGGTCATCTCCCCGTAGGCCGGCGCACTTTCGGGCAGGTATCCGAGTTGGCGTTTCACCGCGACAGGGTCACGGGTGACGTCGTGGCCGTTGATTAAAGCTGTGCCAGCAGTGGGGCGGAGAAACCCGGTGAGCATCTTCATCGTCGTGGATTTCCCGGCGCCGTTGGGGCCAAGGAAACCGAGGATCTCGCCGCGGTTTACCGTGAAGCTAACGTTGTCCACGGCTCGCTTGGAGCCGTAGTATTTAACCAAGCCTTTGACTTCGATCATGGAGCGAAAACACAGGAAATAAATGAGGGTGAAGGAACGTGTGAAAAAGATTTCCTGGAAAAAGTTCCAAAAAATTTTCGCCCCACCAACTTGCCCCCAAACAACTAAAAAAAAGCCGCGACCCGGAGGTCACGGCAATGGCGCGCGCGGTGCCGATGCGAATGGGCTAGGCCCCTTGGCACCCCCGAGGTTCGGCGCCAGCGGACTCGCGGTCTTTTTCGGTTTTGAGCCGAAGCTGGCCGCAGGCAGCGTCGATGTCGTGGCCCTTTTCGCGGCGCAGGGTCACGGAAATGCGAGCGTCGCGCAGGATGTCGGCGAAGCGCTCCTGCCGGGTAATCGAGGGTCGTTTCCACGGCAGGCCCTCAACGGTGTTGTAGGGAATAATGTTAACGTGGGCGTGCAGGTCGCGGGCGATGTCGCGCAGTTTCTCGGCCTGATCGAGCGAGTCGTTGATCTCCTCGATGAGGATAAATTCCAGCGTGACCATACGGCCGTGCTTCTCGTTAAACGCCTTGATCGCCGGAAGCAGTTTTTCCAACGGGTAGGCCTTGTTGACCGGCATGATTTTCTCGCGGACCTCGTTGGTCGCTCCGTGCAACGAAATGGCCAAGCGCAAGCCGAGCGGCTCCTCGGCGAGCTTGAGGATTTTGGGGACCAGTCCGCTGGTTGAAAGGGTGATGCGGCGGGCGCCGACCCCGAGTCCCCACTCGGCGTTTACGATGGTGAGGGCGCGGATGATGTTGTCGTAGTTGGCAAGCGGTTCGCCCATGCCCATGACCACGATGTTGTCAAAAGACGCCAACTCCATGCGGGCGCGGGGCGTGCGAGCATCTTCACGGTAACACACCTGAAGGAGCTGGGCGACGATCTCGCCGGCATTGAGGTCGCGCTTGAGTCCGGCGAGTCCGGAGGCGCAAAACGCACAGGCCATGGCGCAGCCGACCTGGGTGGAAATGCAGATGGTTTTACGCGATTGATCGAGGCCCACGCCCTCCTGCGGCACCCGAATGATCACCGTTTCAATGAGCGAACGATCGCCCATTTCAAGGAGCAGTTTGTCGGTGACATCGAGGGACTGTTTGCCGGAAACGAGCGAGGCGGGCATGAGCTCAAAGGTCTCGTCCAGCCACGTGCGCAGCGGCTTGGAGAGGTTGGTCATGTCGTCCCAGGTGCGGGCGCGTTTTTTGTAAACCCACTCGAGAATCTGCTTCGCGCGGAACGCCGGTTCGCCCTTCTCCTTGAGACGGGCGGTGAGGGAATCGAGGGTCTCGCCGGTGAGCGGCGGTTTGGCGGGCGTAAACTTCATGCTTGGAATGCGAGTCGATAGACAGAATTAACAGAATTACAGATAAAACATGAACCTGCTCCAACGCCATATCTTCAAAAGCGTGGTCTTCGCCTGCGCGGTGGCGGCGGGGATCTTCAGTTTCGTGCTCATCGTCGGCAATGCGTTCAAGGACCTGCTCGGCTACCTGCTCGCTGGGCAACTCACGGTGGAAACCTTCCTCCAGTTGCTCCTTCTGCTCGTGCCCTTTGTCAGCATCAACGCCTTGCCCATTGGGATGCTCACCGGGGTATTGCTGGTGCTCGGACGCATGTCGGCGCAGCAGGAAATCACCGCGATGCGCTCGGCCGGTCTAGGCATCGGCTTTGTCGCCCGGCCGATCCTGCTGATCGCCGCGCTCGGGGTGATCGTTTCGCTGGGGCTTAACTTTTACTACATGCCGCTGGCGCGCACGCTCTACCGCAGCACGGTTAATGCAGCGGTGCAGCAAAACCCACTGAGTATCATCGTGGAAAAGACCTTCATCCGCGACTTCCCCGGCTTCGTCGTCTACGTGGGCCACAAAAAGGGCGGCGAGCTGGGCGACGTCTGGCTGTGGCGCCTCGACAAAGAAAAGCGCGTGACCGAATTCCTGCGCGCGCAGACCGGGCGCATCGCCTACGATGACGATCTCAACGTGATGAAGGTGCGCCTGCTCAACACCTTCTCCGACCGCCGCAACCCGAAGAACCCGGA
>JBILJE010000371.1:0-2831 GCA_044377395.1 Rariglobus sp.
GCCCTTCGTGCAACTCACGCGCGCCCAGTTGCGCGAACTCATCGCAGCTCTGCGCGGGCAACCCGTTTTCAGCTTCATTAACGCCCCCACCGTTGCCCTCCTCTGGATTGGCCCGCGTCTGCGCGGTGTGAGCGAGCTCTTGGACGAGGCACCTGTCGCCAAACCCGAGCCCCCAACCCGACCGGTCACGGCCGTGCGCCCATCCACTCTGGCGGCATCGAAAAACGCGCCGGCACCCATCACGCTTTTAACAGTCGACGGCAGTGAGCATTTTTTGGCCATCACCCTGCCCTCGCGTGAACAAAGCGGGTACGCCACCGCCCTTGATTTGGTCAAAACCCACGGCTTCTCCCTCGACGCCACGACTCGCACCTGGTGGCTGCGCGACCGTCACAAAACCCTCAATTTCCTCGCTACCCACCTCGTCGCGCTCCGTGACACCTACCACGCGGAGTTCACCGAGAACTTTGAGGCCAACACGGCTAAATTAGCCGAGATCGACGTGCAGTGCGACATCACCGAAACCGCCGGTGATTTCACCCTCACACTCGGCTTGCAGGCCGGCAAAATCAGCGACGACGCCCTGCGCACGGCCCTGGCAACCAATCGCGGCTATGTGGAAGAAGCGGGTAAAGTTTACCTGCTTCCGCCGGAGAAAATCGCCCGCCTCACCACCGCCCAACGCGCGCTCGCCGGTAGCGCCAACGCCCCGGCTTCCTCCCGCCGCACCTGGCGCGTCCCCGCCGCACGGGTCGCCGAGGTCCAAGGATTGATCGACGAACTCGTGCCCCACTACCAACCACCCGCCGGCTGGAAGGCCCGCAGCGAGGCCCTGCGCAACCTCTCCACCCTCACGCCCGCGCCTCTGCCCGACGAACTCAACGCCCTGTTGCGCCCCTACCAACAAATCGGCGTGGCGTGGCTCTGGCACCTTCATCGCCACGGCCTCGGAGGCATTTTGGCTGACGAGATGGGTCTGGGTAAAACCCTGCAAGCCATCTCCCTTTTGGCGGCCCTGCGCGGTGCCAGCGCGTCGAGCGCAACCCCGCAGTTGCAACTTTCATCGGGGCGCCCAGGCCACGCCTCGCCCACCGGACTTCCGTCGCTGGTGGTTTGCCCGGCCTCATTGGTGGAAAACTGGCGCCGTGAAACCGCACGTTTTGCCCCGCAGTTAAGCGTCTTTGTTCACCACGGTGCCACGCGGTTAACCTCCCTCGCTGACGCGAGCCCCCACGATCTGCTGATCACCTCCTATGGTACGCTCGCCCGCGACCGCGAATTGTTTGCCGACATTCCGCTGGCTTGCCTGATCGCAGATGAGGCCCAGCACATCAAAAACCGCCGCACCCAAAATGCCCAGGCGCTGCGCAGCCTCAACGCGCGCAGCCGCTTCCTGCTCACCGGTACGCCCGTGGAAAACGCCCTCGACGACCTGCGCGCCCTCTTTGATCTGCTGATGCCCGGTTACCTCGAAAAAATTCCCGCCGGCACCCGCAGCGACGAGCGCCAGTGGTTCGATGAACGCCTACGGGCGAAAACCTCGCCCTACCTCCTGCGCCGCACCAAAAAGGCCGTCGCCCCCGAGTTGCCCGACAAGATCGAGCAGGTTCTTTACTGTGAGCCATCGTCGGTCCAGTCCCGCCTTTACACCGAGTGGCAGCAAAAGTCCGAGCAGGAGCTCGATGCCCTCGCCGCAGACGGCGCTTCTGAAAACTCCCTTCGTTTGGCCACCCTCACCCAGCTTCTGCGCCTACGCCAGATCTGCTGCGACCCCCGCCTCGTGGCACCGGCCACCTCCGCCGACCACTCCAGCAAACTGGAAACCTTCCGCGAACTCCTTGCCGAGGCGGTCGATGACGGGCACCGCCTGCTCGTGTTTTCCCAGTTCACTTCGTTGCTCGGACTCTTACGCGCAGAACTCGAGGAACAGGGCTTGTCCTACTGTTACCTCGATGGCAGCACCCCGCAAAAGCAGCGGCAGGCCGAGGTGGATCGCTATAATAACTCAGCTGACATCCCCGTGTTCCTCATCTCGCTCAAGGCGGGCGGCACCGGCCTCAACCTCACCGGCGCCGACACCGTGGTGCATTTCGACCCGTGGTGGAATCCGGCCGTCGAGGCGCAAGCCACCGACCGCGCCCACCGCATCGGCCAAAAACGCGTGGTGACCAGCTACAAACTCATCTGCACGGGCACGGTCGAGGAGAAGGTCCTGCACATGCAGGCAACCAAACGCGCCCTGCTCGCCGACGTGTTTGAGGCCAGCGACCTGAACAACGCCAAGCTGACCCTCACCGACCTCAAATCACTGCTGCGCGATTAAACCAGCCGGTGGGCTGCGCTTTATCGTCAGGGACAGGCGGTGGGTTGCGTAAAGTCATTGCTCCCTAGAGAGCATTCGGCGCAGGGTTTTACCCCATGACGTGGAAATTCTGGAAGTGGTCCGGCGCGGCCCTGATTTTGTGTGGACTGGTTCTTGGTGTGGTGGTCGGCATCATCGTCAATCAATGCGTGGTTACACCCGAAGGTTTGGCGCGGTTATCGTGGTGGCTGACAAACGCGGTTCAGCCCCTGGGGAAACTGTTTATCCGGATCATTTTCATGATCGTGATCCCGCTGATTTTTTCCGCGATCGTGCTCGGTGTGGCCGAGATGGGCGATGTGCGTAAGCTGGGGCGCGTCGGCCTGAAATCGCTCGGGTACACTGTGTTGCTCACCACCACGGGCGTGCTGGTCGCCTTGGGTGTAGTTAATGTGTTCGCGCCGGGCCACCACATGACCGAGGCGACGCGCGATACGCTCCGGGAGCGGTATCTCGGTGCCGCCGCCGA
>JBILJE010000263.1:0-4436 GCA_044377395.1 Rariglobus sp.
AGGTCGCACAGGGTGTCAAGGAGACCCCGCTGGCAGACACGCTGCTGGGGTTGATACCGCAAAACCCACTGGCGGAAGCCGTGAACGCCTTCACGCCCAACTACACGGGAGGCGGTTTGATCGCGGTCATGGTCTTCAGCCTGTTTTTCGGGGTGGCGCTGGCGATGTTGCCGCAGGAGAAAAGCGCGCCCCTCACCGCCGTTTTGAAGGGGGTTTTTGAGGTCTGCATGGTCATTATCAGTTTTGCCATGAAACTGGCGCCGCTGGGCGTGGCTTGCTTGGGTTTCGCGCTCACGGCCCAGATCGGCGCCGATGTTCTGCGCAGCCTCGGGTTTTATACTGCTGTGGTGATCCTCGGTCTTGGTATCCAGCAATGCGTAACCTACCCGCTTTTCCTGAAGTTTATCGGCGGGGTATCGCCGCTGGCGTTTTTCAAAAACATCAAAGAAGTCCTGCTCACGGCGTTCAGCACCTCGTCGAGCAATGCCACGTTGCCCGTCTCGTTGCGGGTGGCTGAGACCAACCTAAAACTCCCGGCGCGGATCAGTCGTTTTGTGCTCACCGTGGGTGCGAGTGCCAATCAGAACGGCACCGCGCTTTACGAAGGGGTTACGGTGCTGTTTCTAGCTCAGGTCTTCGGGGTGGAGTTGTCACTGGGGCAACAGGCGGTGGTGGCGTTGATGTGCATCATGGCCGGACTCGGAACGGCGGGCGTGCCGGGAGGTTCGCTGCCGCTGGTGGTGGGTGTATTGGTGACCATTGGCGTACCGGGCGAAAGTATCGCGATCATCCTCGGTATCGACCGGTTGCTCGATATGTGCCGAACGACCCTCAACGTGACCGGCGACCTGGTGATCGCGGTGCTGGTGTCCAAGGGCGAGTCGGACGAACACAACGGCGATCCGGAAGCCCTGTCATTAATTTGAGGTCGAGACGGCTCGCGCGGAAAACATTCGACGCAGGCGTTTAGGTTAAACAAAAAAGCCGGCGCACAATGGAGTGCGCCGGCCTTGGGATGTTTCGCCTGTTAAAGCGAAGTAGGCTTTAGCTTAGACCTTAGTAGTCCATGCCGCCGCCGCCGCCCTGGGGCATGGCGGGAGCGGGGCTCTTGTCCGGGGCATCGGTGATGATGCACTCGGTGGTCAACAGGAGGCCGGCGATGGACGCGGCATTCTGCAGGGCAATGCGGGAGACCTTCGTCGGGTCAACCACGCCGGCCTTCACCAAGTCTTCGTAAACGCCAGTGGCGACGTTGTAACCGTTGGCACCCTTGCTGGAGAGGACCTGCTGAACGACGACAGCGCCTTCGACGCCGGCGTTGAAGCAGAGCTGCTTGAGCGGGGCCTCGACGGCACGGCGGATGATCTGGGCGCCGAGCTTCTCGTCACCTTCGAGAGTGGCGATGGCGGCGTCGATGGCCTTGGCGGTGCGCAGGAGGGCAACACCACCACCGGAAACGATACCCTCTTCAACGGCCGCGCGGGTCGCATGGAGAGCATCTTCAACGCGCTGCTTCTTTTCCTTCATCTCGGACTCGGTGGCTGCACCGACGTTGATGACGGCGATACCGCCGGCGAGCTTGGCGAGACGCTCCTGGAGCTTCTCCTTGTCGTAGTCGCTGGTGGTCTCTTCGATCTGGCGGCGGATCTGCTTCACGCGGGCCTGGATCTCGGAGGCTTTGCCCGAACCCTTGACGATGGTGGTGTTTTCCTTGGCAACCACTATACGGCTGGCGCGACCGAGGTCGGCGACCTGCACGTTTTCGAGCTTGATGCCGAGGTCCTCGGTGAGGAGGCGGCCGCCGGTGAGGACAGCGATGTCTTCGAGGATGGCCTTGCGGCGATCGCCGAAGCCAGGAGCCTTGACGGCAACGACGTTGAGCGTGCCACGGATCTTGTTCACCACGAGGGCGGCAAGGGCTTCGCCCTCGACGTCTTCAGCGATGATCAGGAGGGGCTTGCCGGTCTTGGCGGTGGCCTGGAGGATGGGGAGGAACTCCTGCAGGTTGGAGATCTTCTTTTCGTGGATGAGGACGTAGGCGTCTTCGAGAAGGGCCTCTTGGCTCTCGGCGTTGGTTGCGAAGTAAGGCGAGAGGTAGCCCTTGTCGAACTGCATGCCTTCGACGACGTCGAGGGTGGTCTCGATGGACTTGGCCTCTTCGACGGTCACGGTGCCGTCCTTGCCGACCTTGTCCAACGCGTCAGCGATGATCTCGCCAATCGTGTTGTCCCAGTTAGCGGAAACGGTGGCAACCTGGCGGATTTCTTCGCGGTTGTTCACCTTCTTGGAGATCTTGGCGAGCTCGGTGACGGCGGCCTCAACGGCCTTGTCGATACCGCGCTTGAGGTAGATCGGGTTGGCACCGGCGGTGACGTGCTTGAGGCCCTCTTTGTAGACGGCTTCGGCGAGCACGGTGGCGGTGGTGGTGCCGTCGCCGGCGGCGTCATTGGTCTTGGAAGCAACTTCCTTAACCAGCTGGGCGCCGATGTTCTCGTAGGCGTCGGGGAGCTCGATTTCCTTGGCGACGGTCACGCCGTCCTTGGTGACGGCGGGCGAGCCGAACTTTTTGTCGATGACGACATTACGGCCCTTGGGCCCGAGGGTGACTTTGACAGCGCGGGCAAGGAGCTCGACGCCACGGAGGATCTTCTGACGAGCAGCCTCGTCGAACAGGAGTTGTTTAGCAGCCATGTGTATTACGTAGGGTTTAAGAGTTCAGAATTTAAATTTCAGATAACGCGCAATGCGTTAGCAAACGACACCGAGGATGTCGTCTTCGCGAACGATCGTGTACTTCACGTCATCGATCTTCACTTCGGTGCCACCGTATTTGCTGATGAGGACCTTGTCGCCGACCTTGACCTCGAAGGCGACGGCTTTGCCGTTTTCGTCTTTCTTGCCGGTGCCGATAGCGATAACTTCGGCCTCCTGCGGTTTTTCCTTGGCGGAATCAGGGATGATGATGCCACCGCGAACTTGTTCTTTGGTGTCTTCGAGATGCTTCACGAGGACGCGATCGCCGATGGGCTTAATCTTAGCTTTGGCCATATGGATTTTGGTTTTTGGGTTTAGGTTGGGAGGTTGTTTTTTCGTTTTTTAACGACGCCCGCCCTACGACCCTAAGTCGGAGGACGGGCGAAAGTGAAAAAGAAGGGTTACTTCTTGGAGTTCTTGTCGTCGTCGACGACTTCGAAGTCGGCATCGACCACGTCGGCTTTCTTCTCGGCTTTTTTGCCGGAAGCGCCGGCCTCAGGGGCCGGTCCGCCTTCAGGTGCAGCACCAGCGGCCGCACCGGCCTTCTCGGCTGCCGCATAAAGCTCAGCGCCAACCTTCTGTAGGTTTTCCATGGCGGCCTTCTGCTTGTCGGTGTCGCCGCCCTCGAGGTCTTTCTTGGCGTCGACCAAAGCGGTCTCGATCTTGGCCTTCACGTCGGCGGGCAGTTTATCGCCACTTTCCTTGAGGGTCTTCTCGAGTCCGTAGATGCTGCTGTCGAGCTGGTTGCGGGTCTCGACGCTTTCCTTGCGCTTCTTGTCTTCGTCAGCGTGGAGCTCGGCATCCTTGGTCATCTTCTCGACCTCTTCCTTGGACAGACCAGAGGAACCTTGGATGGTGATCTTCTGCTCTTTACCGGTGCCCAAGTCCTTGGCGGACACGTGAAGGATACCATTGGCGTCGATGTCAAAGGTGACCTCGATCTGCGGGGTACCGCGGGCGGCGGGCGGGATACCGTCGAGTTTGAAAGTGCCGAGGTTTTTGTTGTCGCGGGCCATGGAGCGCTCGCCCTGAAGGACAACGATTTCCACGCCGGGCTGATTGTCCGAGTAAGTGGAGAACACCTGCGACTTCTTGGTCGGGATGGTGGTGTTACGGGCAATCATCGGGGTGGACACGTCACCGGCGGTCATGATGCCGAGGGTGAGCGGGGAAACGTCGAGCAGGAGTACGTCCTTAACGTCACCGCGGAGCACGCCGCCCTGAATGGCTGCGCCGATGGCGACCACCTCGTCGGGGTTCACGCCCTGGTGAGCGGGTTTGCCGGCGAGCTTGTTGGCGATCTCAACGACCTTGGGCATACGGGTCATACCGCCAACCAACACGAGTTCGTCGATGTTGGCGGAAGTGAGCTCGGCATCCTTCAAGCAGTTCTGGAAGGGGCGCAGGGTGCGCTCGAACAGGCTATCGCAAACCTGCTCCATCTTGGCGCGGGAGAGCGTGACGTTCATGTGCTTCGGGCCGGAAGCATCGGCGGTGATGAACGGCAAGTTGATGTCCACCGACTGGGTTGATGAGAGGGCGATCTTGGCCTTCTCAGCCTCTTCCTTGAGGCGCTGGAGGGCCATCGGGTCTTTACGCAAGTCGATGCCTTGCTCAGCCTTGAAGCTGTCAACCAGCCAGTTGATCAGGGTCTCGTCCCAGTTGTCGCCGCCGAGGTGGGT
>JBILJE010000162.1:0-7230 GCA_044377395.1 Rariglobus sp.
TGCGGAGGTGAAATCCGGGTTGTAGAGGCTGAAGGAGATACGGCCCTCCTGGACAATGGTGGAGGGGATTTCGCGCTCAACAATCGCGCCGTTGCTGATGATACCGACCGTGGGGTGATTCTTCTGGACCGTGGCGCCACCGGCACCACCTGCGCCACCCAGAAAGCCACCCACGGCCACCGCGCCTTGGGCCACCGCGTACACCCGGCCGTCCGCACCCATGAGCGGGGCTTGCAGCAAGACCGCGCCCTGCAGCGACTTGGCGTCACCCATCGAGGAAACCGTCACGTCGATTCGCGAACCCGACTTCAGGAACGAGCCGATGTCGGCAGTAAGGATAACCGCGGCCGCGTTCTTGGCCTTGATCAGGGTGGGGTCGATCTTCACGCCGCTGCGCTCCAGCACATTGGCCACCGAGCTGAGCGTGGCCAAGGCGTTGGAATCGCCGTCGCCGGCCAGACCCACCACCAGGCCGTAGCCCACCAATTGATTGTCCCGCTGTCCGGCCAGCCGGGCCATGTCCTTGATTCGCGCCGCTTCAAGTAAGAGCGGAGAGATCAATCCCAAGACTAGGAGTAAACGGCGCATGTGTTAAAAGTGGAGGCGGTCGGGCGAAAACTCAGAGGGGGCGGATCTTTTCGTAAATCTTGCTCAACCAGCCGCGCTTGGCGGCCTCGCTCATCGTGCCCTCGGAAATGAACTCGACGCGGGCGTCAGCTATGTTGCTCGACAGGATCGTGTTGTCGCTGCCGATGTCGGCGGAGCGAACCAGGCCGTGGAGCACGATATTTTGGGTTTCCCCGGAGAAGGTGATGCGGCGCGAGCCGGCGATGACCAGGTTGCCGTTGGGCAACACATCGGTGACGAGCACGGCGGCGCGGGCGTTGATCGTCTGGGAGTTTGAGACATCGCCGCCGCCCTTGAAGTCGCTGGAGCCGCCGAACTTGATGCCGGGCATCTGGCCACCCTTGGTGCCGAACTTGCTCACCGAGGCCGGGAACAAGAACTGGCTCACCGAGGCGTCCATGTTGCTCGCCGAACTCGTGCTCTTGCTCTGCTTGGCGGTTTGGTCGGCGGACTCGGACACGACGATGGTCAAAATGTCGCCGACTTGGGTGGCCTTGATCATGGTAGCAACGCCCTGCTCGCGGGAGCCGGCGGCCGTCCACAGCGAGTCGGCGCGCACGGTGGCGGCCGAAACGGGGAGTAAACAGAGGAGCAACAGGCTGGTTTTCATGGGAGAAAAAGAGGGGTTGAGGATTAGAAGCGGATGGTGGCGCGGGACTCGGAAACGACCTGGGCGACGAACTCCTTCTTGGAGTCGGGATTGCGCACGCGCACCGATTCACCGCTGGCGGCATCATTGAGGGCGATGCCGTTCAAGGTGACCGTGAGCGCGCCCGAGGTGGCGATGACCTCCATGGCCTGGCCGCGGCGCACCAGCGGGCGACGCACCACATCGCGCCAAGCCACCAGGCGGCCCATGGGCATGTTACGCGCAAAGTTGAGATCCAGCTTAGGATCCGCGGGAATCGAGTCGCGCTCGCGCAGGGCGTCGAAGCGGCGGGGATCGAGGGCCAAGGGGTCAAGGCGCGAGCCGGCCGTCACGGGATCGCGCACCATCCAGCCGTCGCGCCACAGCTCGGCGCGCAGCACCAGCATGTGGTCGCTTTTCACGCCGGCCGAATCGGTGGCGCGCACCGTCACCAGGATCTGGGGGGCCAGTTCTGCGGAGGCGGTTACGACCACCAGATCGGCGTCCACGGGGGCGGCGGCCGGGCGCGGGCGGTTCCAGGCGAGATTGAGCTGGCCGGTGACCTGATAGCGGTCGGCCAACAAGGCGCACAGGGTCTCCAGCCACGGGTCGGGCGCACTGGCGGTGGTGCCCGTGCCGGAAGCGGGAGCCGCAGGCACCTGCGCCTGGCCGAAGGAGGCCAGGGCGCAGAACAGACCGAGAACAAGATAACGGCGCGACATGGGGGAAAGGCTCAGCGTTTAAGTTGGTTAACGTTCTGCAGCATCTCGTCGGAGGCTTGGATCGACTTGCTGTTCACCTCGTAGGCGCGCTGGGCGACGATGAGGTTAACCATCTCCTCGACGATGTTGACGTTGGAGGTTTCCACGTAGCCCTGCATGACGCTGCCGAAGCCGTTTTCACCGGGCGCGCCGAACTCGGCGGTGCCGCTGGCGCCGGTGGCCGCGTAAAGGTTGCCGCCCAGACTCTGCAAGCCGGCCGGATTGGCGAAGCGCGACAGGGTCAGGTTGAAGGTGGTGGTGCCACTGGCGGTTTGGTAACTGACCACGCCGCTCTCCGAGACGTTGATGGCGGTGGTGCCAGCGGGCACGTTTTGGAAGCCGCCGAGCACGGGGCGGCCGTCGGTGGTGACGACCTGGCCCGAGGAGTTGAGTTTAAAGGAACCATCGCGGGTGTAGGCGACGGTGCCGTCGGGCTTTTGAATTTCGTAAAAACCGTCGCCCTGGATCGCCAGGTCGAGCTGCTGGCCGCTGTTGGTGAGCTGGCCCTGGGTGAAAATCTTGGTGGTGGACGCGACGCGCGTGCCGTTACCCACCTCGATGCCGGTGGGGACCACATCGCCGCCGCCGGCCTCGGCACCGGCGTTACGCGGCTTTTGGTAGAGCAAGTCCTGAAACTGGATCGTGCTGCGCTTGAAGCCCGGAGTGTTCACGTTCGCGAGATTGTTCGCGATGGTGTTCAGGTTGAGCTGCTGAGCTTCCATGCCCGTGGCGGCCGAGTAGAGTGAAAGATTCATAGGATTGGGGCTGGGGGGTTAATTAGCTGACCGCATCGAGGGTTTTCTGCATGATGCCGTCGCGGCTCTGGATGAGCTTCTGGTTGGCTTCGTAAGCGCGGGAAATATTCACGAGGTCGACCATTTCGCGCAGCGGGGACACATTACTGCCTTCCAAGTAGCCCTGCTGAACGATCGGTTTTTCGACCGGCACCATGTTGGCGCCGGTGTCGGCCAGAAACAGGCCGCTAGCCATCGAAATGAGGCGTGCAGGATTGGTGGCCTTGGAGATGCCGAGTTTGCCGACGACGTTTTCACCATGGCGAACCGTGCCGTCCTCCATGACGACAATCGCGCCGCCCTCGAGCGAGAGCTGGATGGGGCTGCCGGAGTTGTTAAGGACCTCACAACCCTGCGCGGTGACCAAGGTGCGATCGGCGCGAACCTGGAGTTCGCCGGCGCGGGTGTAGGCGGTGTTACCATCGGGCTTACGGACGGTGAAAAAGCCCGGGCCTGAGAGCGCCACATCGAGCTCGCGGCGGGTCGGGTTGTTTTCGCCTGGGTTGAACGCGATGGAATAACGCGTCTGGGGAAACAAAGCCGGCATGCCCTCGCCGTTATCGGGCTTGGCGCCGGGTTCGCTCAAAATCTCGCCATGCGCCTCGGCGGCGACCTGGACAGCGCGGCGCTTAAAACCGGTGACTTGGGCCGAAGTGATATTCTGGGACACGGCATCCTGCCAACGCTCCAAGGAGCTTAGCGCGGCGGCGCTTTGGTAGAGTCCGATATTCATGCCAAGGGGCTAAGCAAAGCCAATGCCACATCCCTAACTACACGAACCACCAGTTTTTTAAAAACCCGCGTGGGGATCATGCCGATTGCCTGCGCAAACAAGGGTAAAATCTTCCGCGTGCCCCGGCCCTCCCCTGCCCCGGTCCCGGCCCAATCCCGCACGTGCCGAACCCATGCGCGCCGAACCCATGCTCTCGTGCCGAACCCCCGGAGGGACGACCTCCGTGTCGTCCATGCTCGACCCAGCCCACACGGAGGTGGGCCCTCCCCTCGGACCCGCGCCTGGAGGGATAGGCGGGGGCGAGAGAACGAGTAGGAGTAAGAGAATGAGAACGATTGCGGAGGGACGACCTCCGTGTCGTCCGGGTTCCCTGCCGAAAGTAGCGCAGACTTCCAGTCTGCTCCCCGCCAGGCCCCTGCTGGGACCCGAAGCAGACTGGAAGTCTGCGCTACTTTTCGTCCGCGCTCGATCCAGCCCACACTGAGGTGGGCCCTCCCTCGGACTCGCCTACGCGCGCTTTTCCCAGATCAACAGCCGCGCGCTGCGCCAGTCGCCGAGGGCAATCGTCTGGTCGGGCTCAACCCCGGGAATGCCAAAGGTGTTACTCACCAAACGCGCGCCGGGCTTGAGCTCGGCCTGCGCCTTTTCCCAAATCGCAGGCATCGGCAGCGGCGAAAGGAAACAATACACTACGTCGTAGGGCGCCAGCGGGGTCGTCCACAGATTACTGTAGCGGATGCGGCAGTTGCGCAGCGGCAGGCTGCGCAGCCAAGCGAAGGCAAAGCTGAGCGGGGCGGTTTCCACGCCGGTAAACTGGGCCTGCGGGAAGGCCTGTGCGAGCTGGCAGAGCGGGCCAGCCAAACCACAGCCGAGATCAATGAAGGCAAATCTTGCAGGCTGGCCGAGCAGCAGTCCCTTTAACCTCAGGGTGGCCGGAGCACTGGTCAGGTAAAGCGGCACGCCGTGACGAAAACTGTTCCAGTTGAGTAACAAAACGAGGAGGAACGCCGCGAGATAAACCCAGGCGGGCAACGCGAGTGCCTGCAGGCCGAGCGCGACCGGCAGGAACCCGGCCTGAAAAAAAAGCCAACCGCGCGCCAAGCCGAAGCGATGGCCAAGGAAGGCTGCCAATAGCGCTTGCAGGAGGACTGCCGCCCACAACGGCGGGCGCAGGCCCAAGCCCTGACCGACGAGCACCACCGCCACGGCCACTGCCAGTAAGGCGAGGGCGTGGGCACCAAGGGCTTTGAAAATCGGGTAACGGCGGCGCATCAGGCGTTCGGGTGGTGTCGGAGAAACGGAGGAGAACGCTCAACATTCAACACTGAACGTTCAACGCTCAAGCGCCGGACAAACCAAGTAGCGCAGACTTACAGTCTGCCTCTGGGCTTGGGCTCCGGCAAACAACCGAAGCAGACTGGAAGTCTGCGCTACTTTTCGGGCCGTGCTCGACCCAGCCCACACGGAGGTGGGCCCTCCCTCGGTCCCGCGCCTTGAACGTTGGACGTTGAATGTTGGATGTTGAACGTTCTCCGCATTCCGCCCTCCGCGCTCGACCCAGCCCACACGGAGGTGGGGCCCTCCCTCGGTCCCGCGCTCCGTTCACTTACCTTGGGCGTAGAGGCAGTCGATCTCGATGCGTTCGCCACAGGCGCACACGACGATCAGGCGGGTAATGCGGTCGCCCTCGCGCACGCATTCGATCTGCGGAGTAGTTCCGGCGTGCTCGGCATGATGCCCCTGGCCCTTGGCATGGGGCATCGCCCCAGCGGAGGGAAATCCCGGCGGCGACACCACCGAGCCCGGGGCCTCCACGCGTACTCGATCAGCAAGAAATGATTTCATGGGAAAAAGGTGTGAGCTAATGAGCTAAGAGCTGGGGTTTGGGAGCTTGGAGCTATTCCGAGCTCCTAGCTCTTAGCTCCTAGCTCTTAGCTAATGTTTGGGCTGGGATTTGACTGCGGGGCTCTGGCCGGACTCCGGAGGCGCGGCGGCATTGGCTGTGGGCAGCGGTTGCGAAGCAAAATTCGATTTCTCTCCGGGTTTTCGGCCTATTCTCAAACTCATACTCACGCGCTGGTTCGTCTCCGAATCAGGCGGCGTCAACGGCACCGGGCGGGTGTTGGCGTAACCGGTCACCCGTTCGATTTGAGCGGGGTCCACCGCATACTTGACCAGTGCTCGACGCGCCGAATTGGCGCGGTCGGCCGACAACTCCCACGCCCCATAATCGGGATTGGGCAAAACCAGCCCGCTGCGCGTATGGCCTTCAATCACGATGTTAAATTTATTGCGCTCCACCGTCCACGCCAGGCTCTGCATCACAAAATCACCCCACTTGGTGAACTTGGCCGTTCCTGACTCGAAAAAGGGCTGCTTGCCTCGGTCATACAGGGTCACCTTCAGGCCGTCGCTGGTCACCTGGACGTCCAGCGGCTTGTCCGCCAGGGCGTCGTCTAAGTTGAGCATTTTATACATCTCCTTGGCCACCGAGTTGAGGAACTGCAGGTCCATCGCGGTTGCCGAAGAGGTCGAGGCACCCGAGGCGGAGTCCTTCTTTTTCCCCTCACCGCCGCTTTTGGTGACACTCTTGGAATCAAAATTAAGCAGGCCCGCCTTCGCCTGCAGAGGCGACTTGAACGGGCTCTGAAAATACTGGGACGTGGCAATGAGGATCTCCTTGTCCTGTGAGGTCAGCCACATGACCAAGAAGAAGGCCATCATAGCCGTCATGAAGTCCGCAAACGCCACTTTCCATGCTCCTCCTCCTCCCATGGTATTAAGTTTTTAAAGGTTAAATGAACCGAAAGAAAAAAGGACCAGCGACCCCGGTGTTACTTGATGGCCTTGAGAATGGTTTCTAACTCGTCGGCGCCCGGCTGGCTGTCGTGGGGGATGGTGCGGCGGGCGATTTCGACTGCGGTGATCGGCGCCAGGCCCTTGGCGAAACCGGACACAGCGATGACGATGCAGCGCAAATAGGCGGAATCGGCTTCGTCGAGGGAATGAATGCGATTGGCCAGCGGCACGACCATGCCGTAGGACACGAAAATGCCCAACATCGTGCCGGTGAGCGCCGCCGACACCTTGGCACCCACCGCCTCAGGACCATCGGCAATCGAGGCCATGGTGTTGATGATGCCCAACACCGCCGCGACGATGCCGATCGCCGGCAACGCATCACCCACCATTTGATAAGCATGCACGACGTGGTGGGCCTCTTCGGCCTTGGTCTTGAGTTCGTCCATCAGCAGGGCTTCGAGTTGGTCGGGTTTAATTTTGCCGTCGATCACCGGCTTGATTCCGTTGATGAGGAAATCCATGCGATGGTGGTCGTGGGTGAAGGCGGGGTATTTTGCAAAAATGGCGCTGCCGCTGGGGGTGACCACATGTTCTTCGAGCGCCACCAGGCCGTTGCGCCGACCCACCATAAAGATCTCGTAGAGCATCTTCATCAAATCGGTGTAACTGGCCTTGGTCTCGGTCTTGGCGGCCAGCGCGACCTTGAGCCCGCCGACCATCGCCTTGATCACGCCGATCGGCGTGGAGATCACCAACACGCCCAAGGCAATGCCCAGAATCACCACGAACTCCGAAGCGTGGATGAGCACGATGGGATTACCACCCGCCATCATAAAGCCGACGATCGTGGAGGCAAAAACGATAGCTAAGCCGATGAGTACAAAC
>JBILJE010000163.1:0-7207 GCA_044377395.1 Rariglobus sp.
ATGGTGGGCGCTTCCGCAAACGCGTCAAAACGCAGGATGCGGCAGCAGCCTGCCATCGGGTCGAAGATCAAACCATGTCTGCTGCCAAGGACAGCTAATGCGTCGCCAAGAAGTTGCATAAAAAAAGTGGGGGTAAACTAAATGCTTAACAGCTGCGGGAGGGGTACCGGATTTTAATAAGACATAAAACAAAACAGAGGAATGCAATCAAGAAACAAGCGCTTGGGTGAAAAGCATAAACGACCTAGGGTGGGGGCGGTTTTATGCTCAACTTGTACGCGAGTTGGAGTCAGCGTCATCGTTTGACCTGCAACCTCAGGGGCCTACCACGGCCACCGGCGAGGACGGACCAAAGCCATCGATGCGTTCTGGCGAAGGTTTTTCGGCCCGCATCCATCCGGCCGACAGCCCTGAATAAGGGGCACCGTCTTTAGGATACTCAAAGGTTGCGTCAAACCGTGCGTGATACGCTTTAACGACGAACTCCGTGCCGGCCGGTAAAAGTTGGTCCTCATAATGCCCGATCCGATCATTGGGATAGACATAGCTCGTCACTTCAGGCCCGACCGCGCCCACCATTTCGAAAATCGTGCCCGCCCGGTCGGCGGAAACTGGCAACCGTTTCCAAATCGTATAACCGGTGCATTGGCCAGTGACCTGACCCCAGTTTAGGCGGGCGCGTCCGTCCTCGCGAACCACCTGCAAAGTCGGCACCGCACGGGGCGCAGGCAGCAAGGTCACCCGAGTTTCATCGCGTTGAGCCGGGTTTTGCCGACTAACCGCCGTCAGCGTGATCGTGCGCTCTTCGCTGATGAAGGGAGGCGCATAGGTGCCATCGGGCGCAACGCGTCCGACCAGCTCGTCGCCGCCGGGAATGCCATTGACCAGCCAGTCCACGCGCTGTTGCGGGTCGTCACGTACGACCGCCGTAAACTGATGGGGAACACCGCCCTTGAGCCGGACCGGAAATGTCGCGCGCGGATGCGTATCGGGGTGGGCGGTGTGCGGCGATTCCTGGATTTCTTTTGGCCAGAGCTCTACGGCGCCAGAGAAACGTTGCGCACCGGCCACGGTTGCGAACCAGAGCAGGTTCATGTTCGCGTAGGTGTAATATTCGTTATACTTATCGAAGTTCGGATTGTCGTTTTCATCACCCACCGCGCCATTGACGGTGCCTCCGGGGAACGCACGGCCGAGCACATCGGGGTAGTATTGACCCGAGTTGAGGTTGTTGGCGAAACCGTGAATCAAACCGTAGCCTGCGGGATTGTGGCCGGAGAACCAGAACATCTGCCGCCAGGCTGCCTCGATGCAGGCCGTATCGCCCAGCAGGTTGCCGGCTTGCATGAGAAAAGCGGCATTGCCGATCTGGTGAAATTGGCGGCCGATCTTACCAAAATACTGGTAAGCGACCCCGCCTTCGGCTGGCTGCTGGCGCTTCAGTGACAACGTCTCGATCTTCATCGGGGTGTAGCCGAACGGATTACGCTCGGCGACGGTCATCAGGTAATCATGCGCATACATCCGCAACGCCTCACGCCAACGCGGCGCGTCGACGTGATTGGGCTTCGCCGCGATGAGCTGAAAAAGCCCCTGATAAGTCCAAGGAGTAATCATCACTTCCTGCTCGGGTTTTTCGCCGCCTGGATTATGTGAGCTGTAAGAATCGCGATGAAACCAACCACGCACCGTCCCCGAGCCAAGTGCGACCGGGGTCGTTTGTTGCAACGCGAGCAAACGGTCCGCTTCAGCGGTGGCTCGTTCGAGGTAACGCTCCTCGCCCGTCATGCGAGCCATCAATACATTCAGCCAAATCCACGAACCGAGTGAGTATTTCTGGGGATGGGGATTGTAGCCCCGGTCAATTTGATCGTACCCGCGCTGTACCAACGCTTGTACGCGGGCAAAAAACTCCGGGTCACGGTCACGATAAAGGCAGACCGCGTAGGCCGGGCCGATCAGCAGCGAGGAGGCAATAACCTCGGGGTTGGCGTGGTTGTATTCAGAGACGCTTCCCTTGATATCGAAGCGATCAACCAGTCGCTTCTCATCACCGCTGTAGAAACGATTGTCGAAGGTGGCCCATTGATAGTCCCACATATGAAGCACGTAACGCAGGGACCCGTCTTTTTCCAAAAACGACAACGCGCCGTCCAAGCCCCACCGCACCTGCGAATAGATCCAGTCGCCCCGATCCCAGAACGGCGCGGTGTCCTTAAGCGCGCAGTATTGGGCGACCACCAGGGACGCCGAGGGATAGACCCGCGCATCATCGCCGTCGCCCCACCCGCGACCGATGTATTTATAAACCGGCCCACCTGGCTGCTCAATCAAACCGTGCTCCCAATTGACCAGCCGAAAGTCGCCGAGATTGCCCATGACGTTATCTTCACCGAGCCGACGCAGACCAAAGTAATACCAGGCAACGCCCTTCTGCAGATCGTCCCAGCGGTTCGGCGCGATCGTAAAGGACCCAAAACTGCGGTCGGGTCCGATCTGCAGGTAATAGTTTCCCGTCTCGCGAAATGAGGTGAAGTCACCCTGCCAAAAGGTGCCGAAATCACCGCTTACCTTTTGTAACTTGCCTGTAAACACAACCGAGTCATCACCGGCGCGTCGCAGTTCGAAACGATCGGCCGACTGGGGGTAGGTAACGGTTTTCGGGTGCTCGGGATTAAACCCATACTGCGACACCAAAACACGGACGTTGGTCGCAGAGTCGCGCCACGGTGGCTTGCCCATTGCTTCAGCTGGAGCCGCTTTAGCCGACACAAGGCCAATTACGGCCGCTAGGCAGAAAACACCCAAAAACCGTTGGGTGCTTGAGTTGAATCGCGGGAGAAAGCAGGCGGAAGTCATTAAGAAGGGGGGCATTAAGAATGGGGTAATTATTCGAATTGGAAGCGTCGCCACCACTGGGGGGGGCGCAGCTTAAGCGCGCGCAAAAGACATCCATGAAGTCAAACAGGGATGTCTTGTCTGATACTTCACCACACGCGCACGGCAAACACCGCCGCCGGGCATCCGCCGTGGGTGGGACCGCATTCCAGGATCAACCGGTCGGTGCTGATCGGCGCATCCAGCGTCACTTGGGCGCGAGAGAGTCGCTGGTCACGTGCCGTTGCAAGCACGTGTCCATCGCCAGTCTTAAGCGTCCAAGACGATACCATGAAGGGCACCGCACGTTCGGGGTGTCCGTAAAGCGCCGACTCCATGGGATGGTCGAAATCACTGTCGAACCACAAATCCACGGAACTAATCGTGCGCGGAGCATCCCACTTGAGCTCGAGGGTGGGCGAAGGATCCGCCAGGTCCGCCAACCAAGCATGGGCCGCGTCGGTGGGGCGATCCACGCCATCAAGGATGTTTTCAGGGCGGAATGCATCAAGGGGCGGATCGATGGTGAGAGCCAGGTTACGGCCTTCGGGGCGGCGCTGCGGGGTCCAGAATTCGAAGCTGTCCACACCCAGCTCAGGTGCCACGATTTGCGCACCTGAGGAGGAGACGGCCTTAACGCCCCGCCGCGAAACCGCCAGCACGCCGGTCAGGCGCTGAGCGCTTGTTTGGACTGCCATTTCGGCCGTGCCGAAGACTGCCAGCAACACATAGCGTGGCTGATCTATAACGACCGGAAACTTAAATTCGAGCGCCTGACCCAGCCCCGGCTCAAGCACCCGTGTAAAGGTGGCCAACACTTCGCTGGGGGTGTGGTCATCGGGCCGAACGCCGCAACGCAATTCAACACGAAGTTCTCCACCTTGGGGCGCATCCACGATGATACCCAGTTTCGGCACTGGCCCCACCGGAAGCGGCAGCAACATACCCCAAGGCGCGTCCAACGCTACACTCCGTCCGTCAGTCGGAAGCACGCCCAGTCGCAACGTACTCGAACCGGTGACGCTCGCAGAGAGCGATTGATCTAGCTCATGGCGCAGCTGCAACCGGGGCAAGTGCTGGCCGTTGCGCAGCAGGGCGTTTTGCAGTGCCGCCATGCGCTTGGGCTCGACCAAATCGGCCGGGCGCAGCTTGTCGCGCAGACAGTGGACCGCGGCCATACCGACCGCCTGCCCGCCGTGCGCGGAAGTGCCCATTACCCGCGTGGAACTGAAGGCCACGTGGCTGACGCTGATGACGCGCCCCGCGAGGAAAAGGTTGGGGATGTTGCGGCTGAAGTAACAACGATACGGAATCTCGTAGGCGCTGCGCGAGTGCCACTGGTTGCAACCGGAGCCTGCGGCATAAACGCCGTCGGCCGGGTGGAGGTCGAGCGACCAGCCTCCGAAGGCCACGGTGTCGTCCCAGTGATTGCGCTTCACCAAATCCTGCTGGGTGAGGATCACCGGCCCCTCGAAACGACGGCTCTCGCGCTTGCCCGGCACCGTGCCCACCCATTCCAGCGTGAGGTTTTCGGCCTCGGGGAAGAGGCCCGAGTTTTTAATGTGGTTCCAAGCGCCGTAGACCACCTTCCACAGCTCCCACTTGATCTCCTCGGTCGCATGCACCGTGTCGTGGCGGCCACCATATTCGAACCACCACAGCCGGCAGCCCATGTCCTTCGCGCCAATGTGGCGCCAGCGCGGGATGGTGGTGATGTCCTGCAAGGCGAAAGCGGGCGGCACGAATTTTACCGGCCGGCCGGAGTCCTTCGAGTAGAAGTAGATCGAGTGCCCCAACAACTCGCCGTAGGAGGCGTCTGGCGCGAGCCCTTCACCAAATTCCTCGCGCGACTCCGCGCCCATGCGGAAGGCCGCGCCGGAAAGGAAGCCGACGATGCCGTCGCCCGACGCATCGCAGAAGAGCGGCGCGCGCACCGTGTAGAGCGTCGAGTTCTGCGCATTGAAGGCGCGCACCGCGGCGATCTCCTCGCCAGCCTTCTCGACCTCGTAAGCCGCAGTGTTCAGCAGCAAGGTCAGGTTAGGCTCAGCTTTTACTTTCTCCAGCAGCACGAGGTCGAACATGAGTGGGTTACCCTCGGGGTTGCGCCACAAATTTTCGACTAACAGTTCGTCGATCACGCCGCCTTCGCGCGCCCAGCGGTTGTTGTTGCCCAAGTGGGAGGTCGCGCCGAGCACCCAGAGGCGGACTTCGCTTGAGGAGTTACCGCCCAAGACGGGGCGATCCTGCACCAGCACCACGCGCAGGCCCTCGCGGGCTGCGGTGATGGCGGCGCACACGCCCGCCAATCCGCCGCCCACCACCGCGAAATCGCAGGGCAGATCGACCGACCGGAGGGCTCGTTGAGAAACAGGAAGTTCAGTAATCATAAGGGAAATTGTTAAAGATTAGACCGCTGCGCGTGGGGCTCGATGCACCCGGGAAAACCAAAGGATCACCCACACCACCGGGTGCAGGAAGGCCATCACTAGAAACCAAAGACCGTAACCTTGCCCTTGCACGGCATGCAGCACTGGCCCGAACACGGTCTGGAAAATTTGATCAAGAAAACCGGGTATTTTGGTTGAAGGTCCCGTCACCATGGAAGCGACGATCATGTTCATAAGAATTGCACCCACAGTGCTGCCGGCCGCCACCACGCTGAATACGGTCCCCAGTGAGTGTTTTGGGACGACATCCACCACTAGCGACGTGAGATTGATCATCCAAGCGAGCGCGGCGAGCACGGTCAGGGAGGCGATAAGGATCATCCCGTTAATGCTTTCGGTGCCAGCGATCAGTATAGATGCGGGCATGATCACCGCGCAGCCGGCCATCACGGCCATCCGGCTAGCGCACGGAGACCAACCGCGTTTAATCAACCGCCCCGAGATCCACCCACCCGCAAGGCTGCCTACTCCGGCGGCGGTGAAGATCACCCAGGTGATGGTCAACTGTCCCTGCGATAAGTGGCGGTCGGCACCAAGGTATTTCGGAAACCAGATCTGATAAAAATACCAGACCGGATCGGTCAGCAGTCGGCCAAATAAAAGCAGCCACGTGCCCCGAAAAGTGAATACCTGCGTCCATGTCCATGGCTCACCCGGCGGCTGAGCCTTCACTTCTGCGGCTTCGGACTCCTCGAGCAACTGTTTTTCTTTGCGGGTGATATGAGGACTCCGGCTCGGTGTCCGATAAAGCCACAGCCACGGTATAAGCCACAGCAGGCCCAATACGCCCGTGATGATAAAAGCTATCCGCCACCCAGGACCCTGGCCCAGCCAAGTGGTCACCTCGGGCATTATCTCATGATAAGGATAGCTCGCGAGGGATATGACCAAACCAGGTGCAAAGGCCGCTCCGATCGTCGCACCCATGGTGTAAATCCCGATCGCCAAGGCTCTTTCCTTGGCGGGGAACCATTCACTTACAGCCTTTGATGCGGCTGGCCAGATGCCGGCCTCGCCCAACCCCAGCAAAAAGCGGTAAGCGCTGAGTGACGTGACGCCCCGGGCGGCGGCGGTCAGGATGTTGGCGATCGACCACCAAGCGACAAAAATGGCTATACTCTTGCGCGTGCCCAACCGGTCGCAGAGACGTCCCGAGACAATATATGAAATAGTGTAGGCAACGAGGAACAGGTTGACCACATTAGCATAGTCGCGGTCATCCATCTGCAGGTCTCCCTGAATCGTATGCGCCAAGACGGAGAGCGTTTGGCGGTCGATGTAGTTAAGTGCCGCCGCGCCGAAAAGCAGGACGACAATCCACCAGCGAAGATAGGGAATAGAAGGCATTGAGGGGTATTAATTCAGCCGAGAAAAGGCAGGTGTTCGAGCAAGAGCACCTTGGCCCCCGCGTGGTCGGCGGCGATAGCGGCGGTGGAGCCAGCGGAATCGGAACCGACCACAATCCCATCGTAGGCGGGGAAGTCGGGGATTTGTTGGGTGTAAGTGTGCATGGCGGGGCGCTTAATAGGGGCGCTTGTGATTATGTGATCGGTCGGACGGCTAAGGGGTTGTGCAGAGCGCGGGCGTAGCGGGTGCGTTGATCACGAATCCAGGCGTCGTAGGTGTCGCGGGTGTCCTTAAGGTGCATGTTGCGCAGCACGTGGTGGGAAAGGCCGCGGCGGTCGAGTTCGCGGATGGTGAGTTCGTTGAGGCACTGCACCACGCTGACCGCGCCGATGGAGGAAAGCGGGCATACTGGGTAGGTACCAGTCTCACCCTCGACCAGCACGGAGGTGTCGCCGATAGGCATGCCGTTATCGAGGATGTAGCCTTGTTTGGCGGCCCGGGCGAGATGGGTAAGGTTTTTGCCGCAACTGTGTTTC
>JBILJE010000164.1:0-7177 GCA_044377395.1 Rariglobus sp.
CGGAACTGCCCGCGCGGCTGCGCGCTAAGCTTGAGGCCGAAACCACCTTTGGGCACCTAGCCACCACCCGGGAAACCCATTCCAGCGACGGCTTTACCCGCAAATACCTGCTCGGCCTCCACGATGCTCACCTCATCGAAACCGTGCTGATGCGCTTCAAGGGGCGCACCACCGCCTGCATCAGTTCGCAGGTCGGGTGTGCAATGGGCTGCGTGTTTTGCGCCACCGGCCAGATGGGTTACACCCGCCACCTCAGCGCAGCAGAGATCGTCGCGCAGGCCGTTCACGTGGACCGGGTGTTGCGCACCACCGCGTTGGACGCACCGGCGTTGGCCGAGGGCGCGCACGCTTCGCCGCACCACCGCCACGAACGCCTGCGCAACATCGTGCTCATGGGCATGGGCGAGCCGTTGCACAACTACGACTCAGTCATGAAGGCCGTGGACATCCTTTGCGATGGCACCGGCATGGCGTTGGGGGCTAAAAAAATCACGCTTTCCACGGTTGGTGTGGTGCCGGGCATTATCCGTATGACCGATGAAAAACGCACCGTGTGCCTGGCGGTGTCGCTGCACGGCGCGACACAAGCCGAGCGCGCCGCGTTGGTCCCGGCGGCCCGCGCCTGGCCGCTGGATGCGCTCATGGAGGCCTGCCGTTATTACACCGAAAAGCTCGACCGGCGGATTTTCTTCGAATGGACGCTTATCGAGGGCAAAAATGACGGTGCCGAGCAGGCGCATGCAGTGGGCGCACTGCTCAAAGGCATGCAAGCGCAGGTGAACTTGATCCCGCTCAACCCGACCTCCGGCTACACGGGCGCGCCCAGCCACACCGGCGCTGCAAAAGCGTTTCAAGCGATTCTAGCCGGCTATGGGCTGCCGAGCACGGTTCGTCAGCGGCGCGGCATCGATATCGGCGCCGGCTGCGGCCAGTTGGCGGTGGCGGAGAAGACGAAGTGAGCGGCGGTTGAGCCACCGTCCGTGTCGTCCGTGTTCGATCTAGTTTTGGCGTTTAAGCGGCAGGGATTCGGCTCCCAAGTGGCGTGAGGGTTCGGCGCCAGAGAGTTCCCCGGGGCGCGATGCGGGTTTCGCTGCTCGCTGGTTTGTTCGCACGAATCAGCCGAACTTTGTGCCGGCGCCGTTCCTGCAAGAGATGCCCGTGCGCAGCGACGCGGTGGCTACGCAGTCGGTGAAAATTACCCTTCAGCGCCGATATATCTCCGCTAGACGCAGGCACTCCGCTTGGTTTTAGTCGGCGGGTTCATGCGTCTCCCCATCACCGAAGATCACCGCGCGCTGGTTATCCGAATTCTGGATAACCTCACGACCTTGTGCGGGGTTTGTGCGCTGGCCTTGTTGATCCTAGTGGTCGGCTGGCCGCTCGGGAGCGACCATAGCTCGATGGTGCAGGCCACCGCCAACGCCTTGCTTACCCTCTTTGTCTGCCAAGAGCTGCTGCGAATCCTCGTCCAACCCCACCTCTTGCGTTACTTGCGCGAACGCTACCTGGAGGTCGGCTTCGCGTTTGCCGCCGGCTTAGAACTGCTTTTCGGCGAATCGATCATCGGTTGGCTTGGCGCTCAGTTGGCCGACTTTCCTGCTGCCAACGCCACAATTCTCTACCTAGCTGCCACGCAACTGACCCTGGTGCTGTTGACCGGCTTGAGGGCACTGCGGAGCAATACCCTATTGTCGGGCCGTCGCCTCAGTCCCGGCATGGTGTTCATCTTGAGCTTCGCGCTGTTGATCGTGTTGGGCACGTTGCTTTTGAAAACGCCCCAGGCCACGGTGGCCGGTATCGGCTGGATGGATGCGCTGTTCACTGCCACCAGCGCGGTCTGCGTGACCGGACTGATCACGGTGGACATGGCGGCGGTTTTCACCCGCCACGGCCAATGGATTATCCTCGGGCTGATTCAAGTCGGCGGCCTGGGAGTGATGACCATCACCTACTTCTTCGCGTTTTTTTTCGCCGGCGGGGTTTCGTTGCGCAACCGGATCGCGCTTCAAGACCTGTTATGCGAGGAGAACCTCGGCCACATCGGTACGGTGCTCGGGGTGATCATCGGCTTCACCTTGGCGACCGAGATCGTCGGGGCGGTGGCGATTTATGCCTCGCTCGAAGCGGCTAACCTCTTTGCCGGCGACCGGGTCTTCTTTTCGGTTTTCCACTCGGTTTCGGCCTTCTGTAACGCAGGGTTTTCCACGCAGAGCGCCGGACTCGCCGACCCCGCCTTGCAGGGGCAGACGGGGCTTTTTTCCGTCATTATGCTTTTGATTGTGGGCGGGGGCATTGGCTTTCCCGTGATTAAAAATTTGTGGCTGGTCTCGCTCGCCCGCCTGGCTCGGCGCCTCGGTTTGCGCACGGCGGTGGCCCCGCGTCTGACGACCAATAGCAAAATCGTGCTGCTCTCGACGTTGGGCTTACTGGCGGGCGGCACCGTTTTGATCTGGCTGACCGAATTCGTCGCAGGCAACGGGCCGTCCAATGGGGGCGCTTGGTTCACCGCGCTTTTTCATGCGGTGACGGCACGCACTGCGGGTTTTAACATCACGCCGATGGGGGCCATGTTTCCCGCCACCGCCGCCGTGATGATGTTCCTGATGTTCGTGGGCGGCAGCCCGTCGAGTACCGCTGGCGGCATTAAAACCTCCACGCTCGCCATTGCCGTGCTGGCGCTGCGGCGCGTGTTGCTCGGGCGCACCGATATCGAGGCCTTCGGCCGCAGGCTCGGCGACGATGTGGCCGAACGCGCCTTGGCCATTATCCTGCTCGCGGTGGGTTTTATCACCGTGGTGTCGATCTCGCTGTGCGCGCTGCACCCCGAGCTGTCGCCCGCCGACCTCACCTTTGAAGCGGTCAGTGCGGTGAGTACCGTCGGGCTGAGTCGCGACCTCACCAGCAAGCTCGGGTTGCCCGCCAAAGGTGTGCTGGTGTTCGCCATGTTCGTCGGGCGCATTGGCGTGTTGGTGTTCCTGCTCTCCTTTATTCGCAAACGTAAGCCGGTCGGTTATCGCCTGCCCGAGACCACCGTCGTGCTCACCTGAAACTCTTATCCACTATGAAATGTTGCATCATCGGCCTCGGCGTCTTCGGTAAAAACCTCGCCATAAACCTGGCTCAACTTGGCGCCGAGGTCCTCGCGATCGACCGCCGCGAGGAAAACGTCTCCCTCGTTAAGGACGAAGTCGGCGCCGCCATCGTGATGGATTTCGAGGACACCACGCCGCTGGCACGACTGGCCTTGCACGAGATGGATGCGGTGGTCATCGCCATCGGCGATGATTTCGAGTCGTCGATGGCGATGACGGTAAAGGCCCAGGAGCTGGGCGCGCGCCGCATTGTGTGCCGTGTGCTCTCGCCGATGCACGCGCGCTTGCTGCGCTTGATGAAGGTCGACCGCCTAGTTGTGCCCGAGGAAGTGGCTGCGCGCGGGCTCGCTCACTCGCTGCTCATGCGCGGGGTGGTCGATGGCTTCGACATGGGCGGTGGCCACGCAATCATCGAGGCCGCCGCACCCAAAGCCTTGATCGGTAAAAATCTCCTCCAGACCGCCGAGCTTTTTAAAACCCACCATGTCCGACTGGTGACCATTAAGCGCAAAGAGGCCCATGCGTTCAGTAAACTCCTCCCTGGTTTGGACACCGAGGTGCGCCGGCGCACGCTGGGGGTTGTCGAGTTAACCGAACTGTTTGCTAGCGACGACGTGGTGGTCTTGTTCGGCGCGGAAAAAGGACTGCGCCTGTTCCTAGAGGAAAACGGCGGCGATTAACCCCTGCGGTTTTAACTCCCCCACAGGCTTAGGTCCGTCTCTGGGCATACGAAATCGCGTTCAAGCGGATCCTCACGGCCCCCTTGAGCTCACGCTCAAGGCCACCCGGAGTGTGTGCATGAAGAATGTGGCCTTGAGCGTGAGCTCAAGGGGTTTGCCCAAAGGGATCCGCGCCCCCCTCCAAGCTTGGCGCCCGGCTCAAAGCGCCTTCCACGCCGCCCCCAGCAGCGAGATGAGCATGCCGATGCGGATCGCCCCTTCGAGCGTGAGGATCACCAGAATCCACTTCAGCGGCGAATTACGCCGCAGCGCGTAGCCGAGTAACGAGACCACCAACATGCACCCGATCTGCGGCCGGCCTTCGCGTGGTATGAGCATGAGCAGCATCCAAATCCAGTAGGCGATGATGCCCGCGCTCCACACAAAGGCCACCCCTTCGCCGGGGCCGCCTTCGCGCGGATCGACGCCGCTCTTAATGTGCTTAATCCCGAGCATGCGCTCGGCGCTCACCAGTTGCCAGCATTCGAAGACAAAAAACAGAGCCGCGAAATAAAGGAGCGGCGACATGGCGGTTAGGGCGTGGTGGCTGGCACCAGTCGAGCCACGCTGTCGGGCAACAGCACGTAAAGCAGCCCGTCTGGTCCCGTCGTGACATCACGCAGGCGCCCGATCCCCTTAAAGATAATCTCCTGCTCGACAACCTTGCCGTCCTTGAGTTTGAGCCGGCGCAGTTCTTTGGCGGCCAGTGAGGTTACAAACAGTTGGTTGTTCCACTTCGGGAAGCGATCGCCCGTATAGAACGACATGCCGCAGGGCGCGATTGATGGAATCCAATAGGTGACCGGCGGCTCAATACCATCGCGCGTCGTTATATCGGTAATGGGGGTGCCGTTGTAGTTGATACCGTAAGTGGTGAGCGGCCAGCCGTAGTTGCGCCCCCGTTGGATGCGGTTGAGTTCGTCGCCGCCGCGAGGGCCGTGTTCATGTTCCCAGAGCCAACCAGTGGCTGGATCGATGCGCAGGCCTTGGGGATTGCGGTGGCCGTAACTCCAAATCGAGGGTAACGCTCCGGCTTTGGCCACGAAAGGGTTGTCGGTGGGCACGCGGCCGTCGTCGTGGAGGCGGTGGATCTTGCCGTTGGGCAGGGAAAGGTTTTGGGCGTCGTCTTGGTTGCCACGCTCACCAATGGAGAAAAACATAAACCCCGCGCGATCGAAGACCAGCCGACCGCCAAAGTGCGGGCCGCCGGCATTACGGTAGCTTGCCAGCGCCGCACGAAAAATCACCTCTTGGTCCACCCACGCGTTATCCCGAATTCGGCCGCGCACCACGGCAGTCATGGAAACGTCTTTGCCACCCGCGTTTTTTTGCGGATCGGCAAAGGCAAGGTAGATCCAGCCGTTGCGAGCGAAGTCGGGGTGGGGCACGACTTCGAAAAGTCCCCCTTGGCTACGCGCATCGACCTGTGGCGTGCCGGTAACAGGCGGGTTAGTCACGCCTCCGCTAATGACCTTCAAGGTTCCGCGCTTTTCGGTGACGAGGCTTCGCCCGTCGGGCAAAAAGGCCAGCGACCACGGTTCTTGGAGTGTGCCGACTACGGTTTCGATCCGGAACGAATGCAGTTGGCTCGCGGTGACTGTGTCAGTTTTAGGTGAAGGTGGCGGAGTCTTTCGCAACGCGGCTTTTCCGGCTAATTCACGCAGGTAAACCACCATCCCGCGGATGTCTTTTTCGGTCAGCGTCCCACCAAACGGCGGCATTCCGCTCGCGGGTTGGCCGACGCGGATACTGGTGGCGATGCTAGCGTCGTCGCTACCGTATTTCCAGGTGCTATCGATTAGCGAAGGGCCCGAGCCGCCTTCGAGGTTGGCGCCGTGACAACCCGCGCAAGCCTCGGTGACGAGTTTAGGCAAGTTGCGGGGCGCGGCCGCGGAATCCGCAGCGGCGGAGGCGGGCTGGGTGGCGGCGGCGAGCAGGAGTGCTCCGAGCAAAGCGCGAGGTGAAATAAGGAGGGGTGGCATAATGTTAAATGGGTATATTCGGTTGAGTCTCGGTCAACACGGTTTTTTAAGTGAGGATGAGGGGCTATCACCGATGCAATGATTACTTAAGTAGTTAATAGAGTATTGATAATGGCGGGAATTTAACCCTCAACGGATTCTTAATAAATAGGTTAAAAACATCTGAACGAGAAGGCATCCATTTAACCTGAGCTCCGAAGATGACGTCGATGAGTTGGCGCAAGATGCTAGAGCAGATGATCGTGAGTGAAACCCCGAGGTGAACTGAATAGGGCTATGACGTAGCGCGACAGCGCTAATTCTAATTCGCGTTTAAGTTTTGTTGAATTGGCCGGGACGGCCAACCCTACATTTAATGCATATCCAGCTAGAATAAGGTGCTTTATGTAGCGTTGGTCGTCGGCCAATTGCATTATGTAGCGTTACCGATCCACGGCCAATTACTTTATGTAGCGTTGGCCGTCCTCGGCCAATTACGGCTTTCGGCTCATTTTGACCGCGAATTGGAATACGATGGCAGCGCGGGCGGGGCGCTGGCCAGGAGGGCCGTTTGGCGTGGGTGCAAGCTCGAGGCCAACGCCCGAACGCAAGGGGTGAATGAACGAACAGGTGCCGAGCAGGTTGCGTCTGATCGCGGCGCTCGGCTTCGGAGGTACAGTTAAAACAGAAGCCAGTAGCTCTAAAAGCTCGCAATGAATGGGGACATCGTTGACAAAACCAAGCAAGTGCAAGCCAAGCCAATACACATCCCGGACGGAGATCTGAGCCCCAGCGGCCGCCAAAACCCAGCATTTTCCAGCAATCGCAACTGCGGGCTCAAGGGATAAGGAACACGCACGATAGTAGTCCGCCTAATCTACAAAAAGTCCACTTTTTTCCAGTTAGGCCGGTCTTAAGCCGACCTAACTGACTTTTCTTACAACTACACAACGTTCGGCAGAATTAAGAACATTTCGGAATTAGTAATGCGAAACGATAAAGACAGCGTTTGTTTACTAACTCTGAATATGCGCATGAGCATCGAGACGGCGGCGAGGACGCCGATTCAGAATCGGAAGGTTCACGCGGAATCGGATTTCGGAATTCGGATTCGCGAAATAATGATTCAGGTTTGCGAATTCGGAAATAAGGCACCGTTAAGCGAAAGCCGAAAGACTTCGAATGGTTGAAATCGGACTCGCAAATTGATCATTTTCACTTTTTTAAAGACCAAACAAACAAAGGCGCATGAAAGTCTCTGGAATCAGAACCAATCTTACGGAGCCGAACCAGGCGCTACAGCGAACGAACATGCTTGTCACGGATTGTGCTCCGAGCAGCACACTCCGCGCCAAGCACGTTCGTCGCTGAGCTTAAACGTTCGGCAGAATTATCGGAATCGTTA
>JBILJE010000165.1:0-7156 GCA_044377395.1 Rariglobus sp.
GGCGGGGCCATGTCGGCGATTTCGGTGGGCGCTTCGGTGGGTGCGTCTTCAGTGACCTCGGGTTCTACAGGCTCCGGGGGAGGAGGCATGTCGAGCGCGATGGTCGGGACTTCAGGTGCCGAGGGAGCCTCTTCTACCACTCCCTTTTTGAAGAACAGGCCGCTGGCAGCGACACCGCCGTGAAGGAGGATGGAAACGAGGAGGGCGATGATGGAATTACGGCTCATGGTTCAACGACCTGACCCGCGGTAGGCGGTCTCAATGGTTACGGTGGCGATGCCGGCGAGGCGGACATCGTCGAGCACTTTTATGACGTCGCCGTAGCGGGCGCGATCATCGCCGGTGACGAGAACGCGCGCACTGGGCGTGTTGGCTTTATAATTGGCGAGGCGAGGAGCAACTTCGGCCAAGGAGATAAGTTCCTTGTTCCAGTAAGCGGCGTCTCCGTCGGAGAGCTGGATGGTGACGGACGTATCTTCCAGGTCTTTCGGAGCGCTCGCGCTGGCCTGAGGCAGGTTGACTTGCATCGACTGGATCTTGTTCAGCGAAAGCGTGAACAAGACGAAGGTCGCGAGGAGGAAGAAGATAACATCGATAAGCGGAATGATATCGATGCGGGCCTTCTTCGCCTCTGCTATTTTGATCGAGCTTCCTGGTGAGGATGACATGGCGTGGGCGTCGGGTTGCGCGATTATTTGGCGGGTAGAATCCGGGTCTCGACCAGCACCTTGGAGATGCCAGCCTTGCGGACTTCATCCACCACGTAGCGGACTTGCTGGAAGAGTGCCCCTTGATCGCCGTTGATGAGGATCTTGGGGTCCTGCGTGGTCTGTTTGTAGGCCTGCAGGCGGATGAGGAACTGATCGAGGGTGATGGGCTCCTTGTCCCAGCCAAGGGTGCCATCTTCCCGAATAGACAGCGTCACGGAGCCCGAAGGATCGCGTGGCTCGCTGCTCTGGGTCTGCGGCAGGGCCACGGCCAGACCACCACTCGTATTGAGCGAGAGGGTGAAAAGAACAAAGGTGGCAAGGAGGAAGAAGATAACATCGATCAAGGGAATGATATCGATGCGTGCCCTCTTCGCGCCGCCTGGGCCTTTGCCTCCGGATGAGCCAGCCATGATGGTAGGTCAGTTAGGGTTTAACTGATCAGGCGACCTTGGCGGCTTCTTCCTTCTTGATCATGAGCTCGATCGCGTTGGCGGCGTCCGTGATATTGTGACGGGCCTCTTCGACGCGGCTGTTCAAGATGTTGTAGGGAAGCAGACCCATGATCGCGATGAGCAGACCGGCGGCGGTAGCGATAAGCGCCTCGCCGACGCCACCCGTGATCTTGCCGGCGTTGGCGGCGATGTCGCCATCACCCAAGGCGCCGAAGGTATTCATCATGCCCAACACCGTACCGAGGAGACCGAGCAGCGGGGACATCGTGATACAAGTGTCCAACACGGCTATGCCGCGCTGGTAGCGGTTAAGCTCTTGGTTGGCGGCGCGGGTAAACGCATTGTTCAAGGAGTGCTCACGATGGGTGAGGGCGCTCACCAGAATCTGCGCGACGTAGTCGGTGGAAGACTCGCCGATGCCGCGGGCACCGTCGTAATCGCCCTTTTCAACTTTATCGAGCATCTGCTCGACACGCTCCGGTTGGCGGCGGGAATTTTCTCGCATCAGGAACAGGATGCGTTCCACCACGGTGGTAACGGCAACGAAGGAGACGATAAGGATCGGCCACATGATCCAGCCGCCGTGGACGAAGAGTTCCATCGGAGACTGACCCATGACGAATGCGAGCGGGAGGTTAACGTTCATAGTAGGTAGGAGTGGGAAAGTAGGCTAAGCGGAGGGCGGGTGGTTATCTGGAAGTGTAATCGGTGTTCGAGCGTCCTTTAGCAGCGATCAGGCCAGCCGTGCCAACCACGGGGATAAGTGATTTGATTAATATTCAATATGCCGCCCGCCCTCATCGAAAAAATTCAAACACGGGCAGCCGGCCAATTGACTTATGTGTAAATAAAATGGATACGACATGTCCATTTCACCTCGTATGCCGACGTGTTTAGGCGCGGAGTTTACGGTCAAAGAAATCGATTGTGCGCGACTAGGAAAGTTTGGCGGCGGATTCATCGAACCGGGGCGTGGTGTCGTTGTGAAACCCGTGGTTATCGCATGTCCGCCGAAAGACGGCATGAGGTGCGGCGGGCTTTGTGTGCCAGGCTGGGATATCCCGAGCGTTTGTCTTACCACCAATGGGCTGTGTGTTGGCGTTGATTAAAAACGCTCAGCTCCAGCTCAGGTCTGCTCGATTCAGCGGCAAATCGCGCACGCGGTGGCCGGTTGCCGAAAAAATCGCGTTCGCGAGGGCCGGTGGCACGGGTGGGATCACCGGTTCACCCAAACCCGTCGGTGGATTATCGGTGATCAAAAAATGCGTCTCGATGATCTTGGGTGCCTGATTGAGCCGTAAGAGGGGCATGTCACCGAAACCGGATTGCTCTGCGCGGCCGGCCGCTATGGTTACAGCTTGCACGAGTGAAGAACTGATGCCGTCGACGACCGAGCCTTCGGCTTGGTTTTCGGCGCCGCTGGGGTTGATGATTTGGCGTCCGACATCCGCCGCAATGACTGCGCGGTCAATGGTGAGTTCGCCGTCGTTCGAGACGGTTACTTCGATCACGATGGCGGCATAACCGAGGTGGCTAAAATGAAACGCAATGCCCCGTCCCCGCCCGCGTGGGAACTTGTTGGTCGCCCAACTGGATTTCTCAGCAGCGAGACGGACCACACCGGCCATACGACCGGAATCAAAGACCGGCGCGCCTTTTTCCTCGGCGGGGATGGCGCGAGGCTCGCCCAACAACGCGAGTCGGAACTCGACCGGATCGCGACCGGCGGCGTGAGCGAGTTCGTCGATGAAGGATTGTTGCGCGAAACATTGCGCGCTGGCACGGGGTGCCCGCCACGGGCCGAGCGGGATGCCGTGCGGAAGCGGAGTCTGCCGGATACGGCAGTGGGGCACGAGGCGGCTGGGGAATTCGTCGGGGCGAAGCGTCGCGACGCCGGCGACCTTGTCGGTGTCGTAGCCGGCGGCGAAGGTGACAAAGTGGTCGCTCCACGCCACCACCTTGCCGGCGGGGTCTACGGCTCCGCTCAACGCATGAAATCCCGCAGGCCGATACCAATCGTGCTGCATGTCGTCGGCGCGCGTCCACGCGAGTTGCACCGGTACCCCGGGGTAGCTGCGGGCGATCACGGCGGCCTCGGCCATGAAATCGTTGGTCAATCGACGGCCGAACCCGCCTCCCATGCGGGTGAGGTGCACGGTGATCGCGCTTGTCTCGATTCCGAGGGCCTTTGCCGTGTCATCGCAGCCGCGCTGGGGAGCCTGGCTGGGAGCCCAAATCTCGATACGGCCATTCTCCTTAGAGAGTGCGGTGCAGTTCTGCGGTTCGAGGTTTGCGTGTGAGATAAAAGGATACGAGTAGCGGGCCTCGACGCGGACCAGTCCTTCAGTCGCGAACGCCTTCTCGAAGTCTCCGTCGTTGCGCATCAGCGGGCCGGCGGGAGTTTTCCACGCGGATTCGGCGGCGGCGGCGAAGCCGGCGCTGGATTCGGCGGCGGTGCGGCCCTCGTCCCACTTGATGACGAGTAGATCGCGCGCTTGAAACGCCTGCCATGTCGAGCGCGCCACAATGGCGACTCCGGAGGCGACGCCGGGGGCTTTCACGACAAAGGCGGCAAGCACACCGGGCGCCTTTAGGGCTGCGTCCAACGAAACCGATTTCACCACGCCACCAAAGACAGGGCATTTGACAAGGGTGGCGAAAACTTGGCCGGGCTGACGCACATCCACGCCGAATAAAGGTGCGCCCTTGACGATGCTGGGATTGTCCACGCCGCTGATGCGGCGCCCCATGACACGAAAATCGGCGGGGTTTTTGAGCACCACGGATTTCTCATCGGGCAAAGGCAGCGCGGCGGCGGCGGTAGCCAGTTCGCCGTAGGTGGCGGAGCGACCGCTGGCAGTGTGAACCACCCGCGCGTCTCCCGGAGTGTTGAGTTCGTTGACGGGAACGCTCCAGCGGGCGGCGGCGGCGGAGACAAGCAGGGCGCGTGCGGTGGCCCCCAGTTTGCGGAAAGGATCGTAGTGCGTCGGCGTGGCGCGGCTGCCGCCGGCGACCTGGCGACCGAGGCGCGAATCGAGACCGGCTTGGACAACGGTGATTTGCTCCCAGGCGACATCGAGTTCCTCGACGATAATCATGGGCAGCGCGGTCTTCACCCCTTGGCCGGCTTCGGGGTTGCTGGCGAGGATCGTGATCACACCGGCCGGGGTGATGCGGATAAACAGGCTTGGAGTGAAGTCGCCCTCGGCTTCGGCGGGCGTGACGGCGGGCGATACACCGGCGGCAAACGCGGACGGGCCGCGCAGGTAGAGAGCGAGTGCAAAGCCCCCGCCGGCCAAAGCGGCCAGCTTGAGGAATGAGCGGCGATCCATCGCCGACGTGGCCTCGATTACGGGGGGAAAGGTGACGGGATCGATGTCGGAGAGGTTCATGTGGAAGCGGCGTTGGCGGCGGTGTGGATGGCGCTCCGGATGCGGGTGTAGGTGCCGCAGCGGCACAGGTTACCTGTCATGGCGGAGTCGATATCGGCATCGGCCGGCTTCGGTGTGCGGGCGAGGAGGGCGGTGGCGCTCATGAGTTGACCGGCCTGGCAATAACCGCATTGAGCCACATCGAGGTCGCACCAGGCTTTCTGCAGCGGCGTCTGTTTTCCGTCGGGAGCGAGGCCCTCGATGGTGGTGAGCCGCCCAGCTGCGACTGCGGAGAGAGGCAGCACGCAGGAGCGCACGGGTTGACCGTCGAGGTGGATGGTGCAGGCCCCGCAAAGACCTTGTCCGCAACCGTATTTGGTGCCGACGAGGTTGAGGTGATCGCGTAAAACCCAGAGAACGGGAGTGCTTGAATCAACTCCTTCAAGGTCGTGGGTTTGTCCGTTGACTGTTAATTTGAGGGACATGGTGTGGGTCTTGGAAAAGTGGCGGGTCAGTGGGTGGTGGCAGTTGCCATAAACGCCCGAAAGCGCGCGAGGTCGTCGGGGGTGTCGAGATCCCAGCGCCCTTCGGGGAAGTGCAGTCGCACGCGGTGTTCTACGTGGCGTTCGATGATGCGGCGTCCGCCTTCGTCGTTATCTAAGGCAAGCAACTCGCCGAAGTAATCCCGGCCAAAGCCAGTGGGCGGACCGAAGGAGCCCTCGCCGTAGTCGGATTGAACAATACAAGAGGGGTTTTGAGTGACGAGTTGGATACAGTTTTCCAGATGCGTCGCCGTGACCAAGGGCAGGTCGCAAGGCACGATCATGACGCCGCGCAAGGTCGGCGTGTGTTGCCACGCCTCTCGGAGACCAACGGCGATCGAGCGTCCCATGCCCTGTGCCCACAGGGGATTAACCACATCACGCACGCCCTCGGGCGCGGGGCGCGCGGCAATCACACTGGCGTGAGCGCCGAGCACGCGCAGGACGGGAGAGCCTCCGGTGGCGAGCGCGATGTTGGCGAGATGGTTGACGAGACAATCCGCGCCCCACGGCAGCAGCGCCTTGGGATGACCCCAGCGGGACGAGACGCCGCCTGCGAGAATGAGGATGGCGCACGACATGGGCTGATTTCAGTCGCGGGCGAACGCCACGCGCGCGGTATCGTGAATGGGAGCGCGGCGTTGGCGGAGGTGAACGGCGGGACGGCCAGACCACAGGGACTGAATCTCGGCGACAATGGATAACGCGATCGAGGCCGGGTCGGTCGCGCCGAGATCAAGTCCGACTGGCGAGTAGAGCCGGTCGGTGATCGACTCGTCGGCCAGCAGCCCCGCTTCGCCGAGCTCGGCGAGAATGGTGTCGCGGCGACGGCGCGACCCCAGGAGGCCGACATTGGCGTAGGGCGCGGGCAACGCATGCCGCAAGTAGTGGGTATCGCGGGCGAGATTGTGCGTCATGATGAGGACGGCGGTGCGTTCGTCGGGCGGGAAACGGACGGGTAAATCTTCAGCCGGGCATACAAAATCGCCCTCGACGACCTCGCGCCGGGCCGCTTCGCCCAGAGGAACAATACGCAAAAATTGCCAGCCTAACAGCTCAGCGAAGCGGCGCACGGGTTCGACATCGTCCGAACCGCTGACAACGACGAGCCTCGGTTGTCGGCCGACGTCCTCGGTGAAGCATGTTTTACCGGCGGTGCCGATGAAATCACCCTTGTCGAGATCGGCCGTCGGATCGTCCTCGGCGGAGTTTTCGAGCGTGGTGCCCAACGGTGCCGTCGAAGACTGGAAACGCGTGCGTAATCGGCAGGGCGCCCGTGCACCGATGCGCAAAGCCAAGTCTTGAAAAAACGAAGCAGGCAAGCGTTCGATGAAAATCTCCAGCCGACCCGGACACCCGTAGTGGGGCCGCGTATCGATGGTGCGCAGCTGCGAGCGACCGTCGGTCAACACGCTCTGGGCGAAACGGGCGAGATCATCTTCCAAACAGCCGCCACTCAAAGAGCCGACGTAGGCGCCCTGGTCATTAACGAGCATGCGCGCCCCCGGTTGGCGGTAGCTGGAACCCTCCCGACCTACGAGAGTTGCCAACGCCAAACCTGCTCCAAAGTGACCTTTGACAAACGCCAGGAGTCGGGGCCAGTCAGACATATTAAAATCGGTATGCAGTCTTCGTGCCCAACGCCGGAGTTCTGGAGCTTTACCGCGAGAGTTTAAGCGATTTCAAGTGTCGCGCAGGAACCCACGCGAAGTTGTCGTCAGCTCGTGGACGGGAAGCGCAAATTCCACTGCACGCGCACGGCTGGAGCTTTTGGTTCGGAAGAAAGCGGCGCGAAATGCCACGACCTCACCGCAGTGACGGCGGCGCGCGCGTGGAGCATTGAATACTCTGCGTGCTGGCCAGCAAAATTGTTATCGGGGATCGACCGCGAAAAACAGTGGGGTGATGTGATAGGGCCTAAATAAATTCCAGCGGCTCGTTGACCTTAACCGGTGAGGGAGCGGGAGGCGCGGTGCGCAGAAAGAAAAAACCAGCGGCCGCGAGGAGCCCGCTCAGCACAATAAACCAGTCGCCGTGCTGCACGTAGAAACTTTGTTGACCCACCCAGCGCGAATCGACCT
>JBILJE010000166.1:0-7138 GCA_044377395.1 Rariglobus sp.
TTCGGCGAACAGGCCGGGCTTTACCGCGTCAAAGCCGCTATCCGTGACACCGTGCGCTTCAGCCAGCTCAACCTGCTGGAGGGCCAGCCGCCGTTTAACGAACCGTTCCACATCATCTTTTGCCGCAACGTGATGATCTACTTTGACCGCGCCACCCAGGAGGAGCTGATTAACCGCCTCAAGGCCCGCCTCGTACCCGGTGGCTACCTGATGGTCGGCCACTCCGAGAGCCTCACCGGCATCAACCACGGGTTAAAACTAATCCGCGCCGCCACTTACCAGAAGCCGTTGGCCTGATTTGCCGCATGGAAGCCCCCCGCCCCATCAAGGTGCTCATCGTCGACGACTCCGCAGTCGTTCGCCGTCTGGTGACTCAGGCGCTTAGCGCCGATCCGGGCATCGTCGTGGTGGGCACCGCGACCGACCCGTTTATCGCTAAGGACCGCATCCTCGAACTCAAACCCGACGTGATCACCTTGGACGTCGAAATGCCGCGTATGGACGGGCTGACGTTTCTGGGCATCCTGATGCGCGAACACCCGCTGCCGGTGGTAATGATGAGTTCGTTAACGCAACAAGGCTCACAATTTGCGATGGATGCGCTGCGTCTGGGCGCAGTCGAGGTGTTGGCCAAACCCGGCGGCTCGTTCAGCTTCGGCGACCTCGGCCCACAACTCATCTACGCGATCAAAGCGGCCTCACGCGCACGCCTGCGCCGGCCGGTTGCGGCCCCCAGCGCCCCCGCCAGCGCGAGCCCAAGCGTGACTACCGCTGCGCCCGCGCCTAAAATCGGGGTCACCGCCAGCATGGCCGCCCCCCCAGCGCGGGTGGTGTTACCGCTTGCCCCGCCACGCGCCCACATCGAAACGGCCTACCGGGGCGACCCGCGCCGCCTCATCGTGTTGGGCGCCTCCACCGGCGGCACCGAAGCCTTGCGCGAAGTTCTCGTCGGCTTGCCCGCCGGCCTACCCCCCATCGCCATCGTCCAACACATCCCGGCGCACTTTTCCAAGGCGTTTGCCGATCGCCTCAACTCCCTGTGCGCTTTCCCCGTGCGCGAGGCTGTCGACGGCGAACTGCTTCCACCCGGAATTGCGCTGGTCGCCCCAGGCGGCTTCCACCTACTGGTGCGTTGGTCCGGAACGGGTTATCGTGCCGAACTGAACTCCGGTGCCTCCGTCTGGCATCAACGCCCCGCGGTCGACATTTTATTCAAATCGGTGCCCCAGGCGCACTGCCCGCACGTGATCGGCGGCGTCCTCACCGGCATGGGCAAGGACGGTTCCGAGGGCCTGCTGCGCCTGCGCAAAGCCGGTGCCGCAACCTTTTCTCAAGACGAGGCCAGTTGTGTGGTTTACGGCATGCCCAAAGAGGCTTGGGATCAGGGTGGCTCCGCCGTCCAACTCCCACTCGACACCATTGCCGCCCACATCGTCCGCCTGAGCGGGCAACCCCTTTCAACCAAATGATCAAGCACGACTCCACCACTGCCTTCACTCTGCTCGTCGTCGACGACGAGCCCCGCATCCTCGCAGGCCTCAAGGAAGTGCTCGAACGCCAGCAATTCCTTGTGTTCACCACCACCGATCCGCGCCGTGCAATCGAACTCCTGCAGGAGCGCGCCTTTGGCGTCATCATTTCCGACCACCTCATGCCAGCGATGTCGGGCATGGATTTTCTCGTCGAGTGCCAGCGCATCCAGCCGCAGGCCACCCGCATTTTGATCACCGCCGTGCTTTCGCTACCCACTTTGGTGGAAGCGATTAACCGGGGAGAAATTTACCGCTTTCTGGCCAAACCGTGGCTGCGCGAGGAGCTCATTGTCACCGTGCGCAATGCCTCCAACCGCTACGAATTGCTGACCCAAAACCAGCGCCTGCTGGCCGAATCCTCAGAGCTCAACACCAAGCTATCGCAGGCCAACGCCGCCCTCGCCACCCAGGTGGCCGCCCTCGAACAGCAGCGCCGCTCGCTGGACAAAGCCAACTTGGAGCTGGGGCGCCGTTACGATTTGTCGCTGGAACTGTGCAGCCGCATCCTCGCCACCTACGACCCGATGCTCGCCGGCCAGACCCAAGCCGTCGCCGCCATCGCCAACCAAATGGCGGTCTCCGAGCACTTTTCGCCCGAACAGCGTGAAGCCCTCAAAACCAGCGCTTGGCTGTGCGATCTCGGCCTGATTGGCGTTTCCCGCGAAGTTTACCGGCTCTTCCGCCGCGAACCCGAAAAGCTCAGCGAGCGAGATCTGGCGGGCATCCACAACCACCCCGTTTACAGCCAAACCCTGGCCTCACACATCGATGGTCGCCCCTTGGTCGGCGAAACCATCCGCGCTCACCATGAGCACTTTGACGGCAGTGGTTTCCCCGATGGCCTGGCCCAGCAATCCATCCCGTGGACGGCGCGCTGCTTGGCGGTCGCCGTCGCCTTCGTCGAATCGAGCCTGCCCACCGATCAGGCGCTGGAGGCGATTGCCGCGAAGTCGGGCAAAGAACTCGATCCGGAGGCGATCCGGCTGTTCCGCACCACCACGCGCCTGCAACCGCTGCCGCGCAGTGTGCGCGAAGTGATGCTCGAAGACCTCAAAGCCGGCATGGTGTTGGCCAGCGGCATTTACAGTCCGCACGGCCTGTTGCTGGTCAGCGAAGGCCAGCCGCTCAACGTCGGCATGATTGCCAAGATACGCAGTCATAACCTGATGGCGCCGATCAGCCAACGCCTGCTGGTTTACTCCTGAGTTATCCGCCATGGCCGGCTCACCCACCATTGCCAGTATTTTCGCCCAGCGCATCGTCGTCGGGGTCGCCGAGCTGGCGGTTGCCAGCCAAATTCAGGCGACCCTGAGCACCTATGCGCTCGGCTCCTGCATCGGTCTGGTGGCCTACGACGCCGCGGCCAAAGCCGGCGGCTTGCTGCACCTGATGCTGCCCGAGTCCACGCTTTCAACGGCGAAGGCGGCGGAAAAACCGGCGATGTTCGCCGACACGGGGATACCGGCTTTGTTTAACGCGCTCAACGGCGTGCGTGCGCAACGGGCGCGGATCAACCTATTTATGGCTGGAGGCGCCTCGGTTCTGTCGGGGCCGGACAGTTTTAAGATTGGTGAGCGCAACGTGATAGCGGTGAGGAAAATGCTCTCCGTGTACGGTTGCCGGCTGGTGGGCGGCGAAGTGGGGGGCACGGTTAACCGCACGCTGCATCTGGACGTCGGCACGGGAATGCTGACCATCAAGCTGCCCGACCGCACGCTGACGGTGGCACTGGCCTAAGGCCGGGACACGTTCCGCGCGTTTGCTCCGGACCGAGTTGCGATCCCCCAGGGGGCGACCTCCGCGTCGTCCGTGCTCGGCGGGAAAAGTAGCGCAGACTTCCAGTCTGCTTCGGGGTCTTGGCTGCGTAGGCGCGGAGCAGACTGGAAGTCTGCGCTGGGGCCAAACTCCAGGGAGCAGACTGGAAGTCTGCGCTACTTTTCCCGAGCCCCCGGCTCCGGACACGCTGCAAATCCTCAAAAAGGATCGCATTTACCCGCGAACCGCAGGCCCGCCCCAAGGTCTCTCCGGTGTTAGGATTTTGCCTGCGCGTGCCCCCCCCCCGCCAAAACCCCGCGACGCGCCCCCATTTTACCCGCTCCTCCCCCTGCCCGCGAAGCTCCGCCCCATGAAAACGCCCCCCCCCCGTCATCACCTCCCGCCGGCCATTCCGACAAAGACATTGGACCCTATTCACAAACGACCTAAGCCCATCACGCGTCCCCACTCCAACGGCCACGCCGCAGGCAAATCCGCCGCGGCCCCCCCCACCCCGCCCGTCGGCATCCTGAAGTGCCCCACCGGCATTCGCGGTCTCGATGAGCTCACTTTCGGCGGCCTGCCCCGCAACCGCTCAACCTTGGTCTTTGGCTGTGCCGGCAGTGGCAAGACCCTCCTCGCCCTCGAATTCATCTTACACGGGGCCCGCAACTATAAGGAACCGGGCGTCTACTTGTCCTTTGATGAGACTCCCAAGGAGCTGGTCGAAAACACCGCCTCGCTCGGCTTTGATCTGGCCGACCTCATCCAACGCAAACAGGTCATCGTCGATCATGTTGACATCGATCGCAGCGAGCTCAAGGCGACGGGCGACTACAACTTGGAAGGTCTTTTTCTCCGTCTTGGCCACTCAATTAAATCCATCGGCGCAAAGCGGGTCGTGATCGATAGCGCGGAGTCCATTTTCTCCGCGCTACCCAACGAAGCGCTGGTGCGCGCCGAATTACGCCGCCTCTTCGATTGGCTCAAAGAAATGGGCGTCACCAGTATCATCACCGGCGAGCAGGGCCACAACCTGCTCACGCGTCACGGGCTTGAGGACTACATCAGCGATTGCGTCGTGTTTCTCGATCATCGGGTCGTCACCCAGATGTCCACCCGCCGCCTGCGCATCATCAAATACCGCGGCTCCCTCCACGGCACCAACGAGTACCCAGCCCTAATTGATGGCAAGGGGCTCAGTGTGATGCCGATCAGTTCACTCAGCCTCGACTACCCGGTTTCCAACAAGCGGGTGTCTACGGGGATCAAGCGGCTCGACACGATGCTCGGCGGCAAGGGGTTTTATCGGGGCAGCAGCATCCTGGTGTCGGGCACGGCGGGGACGGGGAAAACCAGCATCGCGGCCAGCTTTACCGCTCAAATCTGTAAGCAGGGGGAACGTTGTCTGTTTTTACCCATGGAGGAGTCCCCCCAACAGCTTATGCGCAACATGAGCTCCATCGGGATTGACCTGACGACCCCGAACAAATCGGGACTGCTGCGCTTGCACACCATCCAACAGGCGATTTACGGCCTGGAGGGGCACCTCCTGCACCTGCATAATTTAGTCACCGATTTCCGCCCCTCGGTGGTCATCCTAGACCCCATCACCAACCTCAGCGCCATTAGTAATGACGTGGAGATCAAAGCGCTGTTCCCCAGGCTCATCGATTTTCTCAAGAACAAGGGCATCACCACCTTGTTCACCAGCCTGACCAATAGCGAAAGCCCGAACGAAAGCTCGGAGGTGGGCATCAGCTCCGTGACCGATACGTGGATCATGCTGCGCTTGGTCGCCACCGCCACCGAACGCAACCGGGTGCTGTATGTGTTAAAGAGCCGAGGCATGGCGCACAGCAACCAGATGCGTGAGTATAACATGACCGACAAAGGTATCGAGGTGCTGGATGTGTACACAGGCAGCGGCAGCGGCGAAGGCTACACCGGGGCGGGGCGGCTGACCCGCCAGGCTCTGGATCAGGCCTCCGCGTTGTCCGCACAGCAGGCTGCGGCACAACGAGAGCGCGAGCTGGACCTGGAGCACCACAGCCTGCAGGCGCAAATCGCCATGCTGCAGACCCGCGCCGCCGGCATTGTGAGCGAGAAGGCCCACGCGCGCGAACAGGTGCGCCTGCTCGCGGCGACCCAGCATGCCGACAAAAGGCGCATGGCCATCGCCCGCCACGCCGACTGAAGCCCCCTCACTGGCATCCACTCACGCCCCAACCCGATCAGCGTTATGTCCACCAAGCCCCATCCCGCCGCCCCCGACAGATGGATTTTGCGGCTGTACATTGCCCGGCACACGCAGAAATCCAGCCTGGCCTTGGCCAACCTCAAACGCATCTGCCAAGAGCATCTGGCGGGGCGTTACGAAATCGAAGTCATTGACCTGCATATTCACCCGAACTTGGCGGTCGGCCACCAGATCATAGCGATTCCAACTCTTGTTCGTGTGATCCCGCACCCGCTCAAAAAAATCATCGGTGATCTCACCAACGAACTCCGGGTGCTGGTCGGCCTAGATCTGAGTCCCCGCGCAGAGCCCCCCACCTCCTCCCCCTTGACGATGAAGCCCAATTCCGACCAAGCCACGCCTCCTGCGCCGGAGATCGAAACCGAGGCCGAGACGGACGACAAACCCTACGTTCTGCGCCTGTATATTGCGGGCATGACGCCCCGCTCCACCTTGGCAGTGCAAAACCTGCGTAAGATCTGCGAAGAACACCTGCAGGGACGCTACACACTCGAGGTAATCGACATCTACCAACAGCCGCTGCTGGCCGAGGGCGATCAGGTCATGGCCGTGCCCACCTTAATTCGTAAGCTACCGGAGCCCATTCGCCGCTTCGTGGGCGACATGAGCGACACCCAACGCCTTCTGGTTGGGCTCGATTTGCGTGCCGCAAACACACAACCGGTAAACCCGGATAAAACTCACGCCAGCCCATCGACCACACCCCGAACAGCGGTGAGCCCACCCCCCTGAGCTCACGCTCAAGGCCACACTCGATCGCTCACGCACACGGTCACTCACGCACCCACACGCATCCACACGCCTCGTGGCCTTGAGCGTGAGCTCAAGGTTCTCCCCGTGGCCTTGAGCGTGAGCTCAAGGATGCCGGCAAGCCCAACTTGAACGCGCATTAACCTTAATCGTCCCCATTCCCCCCCATGAACGAGCCCGCTCAGGCCCACGCGCCGCCGCCCGCCGACTACGCCGAACTGCTGCAACGGCTGATCGAGGCCGAGGACACGTTATACGCCATCCGCACGGGCGATGTGGATGCGCTGATGATGGGCGGGCAGGTCTACAGCCTTGAGGGGGCCGAGACGCCCTACCGTTTACTCATTGAGGCCATGGGCGAAGGGGCCGGCACCCTCACCCTTGACGGCACGGTACTCTACGCAAATCGCCGCCTCAGTGAACTATTGGCGGTGCCCCTGGCGGAGCTGATCGGAGCCGCGCTGCGCTCGTGGGTGACGGCGGCGGATCAGGCCACGTTTGATCGCTGGTTAAGCGAAGGGCTGCACCACCCGATCACCGGTGAACTCACTTTCCTCAGCCGCACCGGCACCGGCCTCTCGACCCAGGTTGCGATTAACCGGATCCCCTCCACCGGGGGGCCGATCCTCGGCCTGGTGGTCTCCGATCTCACCGAGCGCAAACAGGCGGAGACGGAGATCCGCACGCTCAACACCGAGTTGGAGCAGCGGGTGCGCTCGCGCACCACCGAGCTGGAGGCCGCCAACACGGAACTGGAGGCGTTTGTCTACACCGTGGCGCATGACCTGCGCGCCCCGCTGCGCTCCATCGACGGCTTTAGCCGGATCTTACTGGAGGACTG
>JBILJE010000167.1:0-7126 GCA_044377395.1 Rariglobus sp.
CAAAGCCCTCCCCCCATGCTCGACGCCCTCCTTGAAAAAAACCTGCTTCCCGACTGGCTGCTACGCTTCGGCATCCGCCGCTTGCTTGCCCAGCGCATCGCCGACGAAACCCCGCGCTACAACGCCGACGCCTACGTCGCCGACCTCAAAACCCGCGCCTTGGCCGAGCAGACCGCAGCCGCCAATGAGCAACACTACGAGGTGCCCACCGACTTCTACCGCTACTGCCTCGGTCCACGCTTCAAATACTCCGGCTGCCTTTATCCAACCGGCAAAGAAACGCTCGCCGAAGCCGAGGAGCTCATGCTCGCCGTCTACGCCGAACGCGCCCAGCTCGTCGACGGCCAGGACATCCTCGAGCTCGGCTGCGGCTGGGGTTCGCTTTGCCTCTACAACGCGCAAAAGTTCCCCCGCTCGCGCATCACCGCGATCTCCAATTCACGCACGCAAAAGGAGCACATCGACGCCGAGGCGCGCCGTCGCGGGCTGACCAATCTCACGATCATCACCTGCGATATTAACACCTTCGACATCGCCCCGGCTTCGTTCGACCGCGTGGTGTCGGTGGAGATGTTCGAGCACCTCAAAAACTATGAGCTGCTCTTTAAAAACATCGCCCGCTGGTTGCGCCCCGGCGGACTCCTTTTCACCCACATTTTCACCCACCACCGTTTCAGTTATCACTTTGTATCCACGGGGCCGAGCGACTGGATGAGCCGCTACTTTTTCACTGGCGGACAAATGCCCGCCCACGACCTGCTGCCGCGCTTCAACGCCGATCTGAAACTGGTGCAAGACTGGCAGGTCAACGGCCGCCATTACCAACAAACCGCGGAGCACTGGTTGCAAAACATGGACGCCCACCGTGCCGAGATCATGCCGCTTTTGGCGCAAACCTACGGACCCGAGCAAGCAACCAAGTGGTGGGCGTATTGGCGCGTGTTTTACCTGAGTTGCGCCGAACTCTGGGGCTATCGCGGTGGCGAAGAGTGGCTGGTCAGCCATTACCTGTTCCGCAAAGCCTGAGGGCCAACGCATAAGACTCATTCGCGTTCAAGTTGAGATCTACGGCATCCCTGAGCTCACGCTCAAGGCCACACGCTTGCTCAACACACTGCTCGTGGCCTTGAGCGTGAGCTCAGGGACTGGCGTAATCCAGCCCTTGAGCACGGCTGGAGTTAAAATGCTGCAATCGACGCGAGCGGTTGAAGCTCGTTGGCCTTGCACCAAGCCTCCCCCTGTGCGCGCAGGGAGACCTTGGTCACGGGGCGTTCCCCTGCCCAATCGGCCCGCGCAGCACAATCCGGCTCAAGTTTACGCCAGAATGTGCCGATAAGCCCACTCTGACGCGTTAACCGACAAGGAAACACGCGAATCTGAGTCCGTCTCCCTATATCCCGATGCCTCCTTCCGACCCCACCTCGCTGCTCTCCGTTCTTTTGCAGAACGCCGCCGAGGCGATTTATTTCAAGGACCGCGAAAGCCGTTTTATCTGCGTCAGCCGCACCTTGGTGCGCACCCTGGGCTGCAACGTGGTCGAGCAAGTAATCGGGCGCACCGATGCCGATTTCTTTGGCCAGAAGCACGCCGAACAAGCACTGGCCGATGAACAGGAAATCATGCGAACCGGGGCCCCGTTGCTCAACGTCGAGGAGCGGGAAGACTTCCCCGACGGCAGCGTGCGCTGGGCACACACTTGCAAATACCCCTTTTTTAATTCGCGCGGTGAAATCGTTGGCACTTTCGGCGTGTCGCGTGACGTCACCGCTCTCCACGAGGCCAAGGAACGCCTGCAAAAAACCACCGATTTGTTGGCCAAGGCCGGCCGCATCGCCCGGCTTGGCCATTGGCAGGTCGATGCCTCCCGCGACTTCGTTTTTTGGTCGGACATCACGTACGAGCTACACGGGATAGAACCCGGCACACCGGTGACCTTCGCCGCCAGTATCAATTTTTACCACCCCCTTGATCGCCAACGTATCAAGTCGGCTTTCGACCTGGCCATGCACCAAGGCGTGGCCTTCGACCAGGAGGCACGTTTACTCAGGGAGAATGGCGAATTTGTGTGGGTGCGCGTCAAATGCGAGTCGCTCTACGACTGCTCCGGTGGCGCACGGCGGGTAACGGGCATCTTGCTCGATATCGATGCCCTCAAACGCACCGAGGAGCTCCTCAAGGAGCGCAATCTGGCCCTAGAGATCGCGACCAATCGAGCTGAACAATTAACGCGCGAAGCCCAACAGGCGGCACTGGCCAAGGCGGAATTCCTCGCCAGCATGAGCCACGAAATCCGCACCCCGCTCAATGCCATCATCGGCATGTCGGAACTCTTGCTCGATACGCCGCTGTCCAGCCAACAACGCGATTTTGCCGCCACCGTGCGCACCAGCAGCGACGCCCTGCTGGGGCTGTTAAACGACATCCTGGATTTCTCCAAAATCGAGTCTGGGCAGATGGAACTGGAAAAGGCGCCCGTGCATTTGCGCGACTGCGTCGAGGGCGCACTCGACATCGCCGCACGTCCGGCGGGTAAAAAGGGCGTCGAATTGCTCTGCCGCCTCTCACCCGACCTGCCCGACCTGGTGGTGGGCGACATCACCCGGCTGCGGCAGATATTTATTAACCTGGTCGGCAATGCCGTTAAGTTCACCGAGAAGGGCGAAGTCCTGGTGGCGTGCACACCCCGAATCAACGCTGCCGGGATACTCTGCCTGCATGCATCGGTGCGTGACACCGGCATTGGCATTTCCAGCGACGGCATCAACCGGCTCTTTAAATCCTACAGCCAAGCCGAGGCATCCACTGCGCGCAAATACGGCGGCACAGGCCTAGGGTTGGCCATCTGCCAGCGACTGGTCGGCTTGATCGGCGGGCGCATTTGGGTGGATTCGGTGATCGGCCAGGGCTCCGATTTCCAATTTGAAATCCCCCTGGTGCCCGTCGGCAATGCCACGTCCCAGGGCAAACGCATCCCCAAACTGGAGGGTCGGCGTATCCTGATTGTGGAGGACAACGCCACTCACCGCCAAATCCTCGCCCAAGAGGTGCAAAACTGGGGCGGCATTCCCCTGCTGGCCGGTTCGGCGACAGAGGCGCTGACGCTGCTGGCGCAGGAAGCCACACCCGAGGCTGCGGTCATTGACCTACAATTACAGGGCATGGACGGTCGGGCCTTGATCACGGAGCTGCGGCGTACGTTTACGGCCACTAGCCTGCCCATCGTCGCGCTGACGCTGCTGGGGCCAGGTGGCCAGTCACCCGACTGTTTGGGCGTGACGCGGCTCATTTCCAAACCGGTTAAACTCGGTGTGCTGAGGGAATCGTTGATCAATCTGTTTATTCCACAGAGCCAACCCGTGCTGGAGGCGCCGCAACAAGCCGCCGTGAAGCAAGGCCAGAACTTCCCGTTGCGCATCCTGCTTGCCGAGGATCTGGAGGTTAACCAGCAGGTCGTGACGTTCATGCTCGAGCGCATCGGCTACACCTGCGACGTGGTGGCCGACGGTCGGGCGGCGGAGGCCGCAGTCCAGACTGGCCGCTACGACGTCGTGTTTATGGACATGCAAATGCCCGTCATGGACGGCCTGGAGGCGACCACGCGCATTTGCGAACAACACGAAACGAACCGGCGCCCGTGGATTATTGCGATGACGGCGAACGCGCTCAACGGGGACCGTGAAGCGTGCCTAGCCGCCGGTATGGACGACTACCTGAGCAAGCCGGTCTCGATGCAACCGCTGGCGCAGTCGCTGACGCAAGCGTGGGCGCACCTCAAGATCCGCCGCGGCAGCCCAACGGCGTAGTGAGGTGCATCGATGGCGGCGGAGGGTAGGACAAACACCCTGAGCTCACGCTCAAGGCCACGAGGAGTATGTCCGTGAAGAGTGTGGCCTTGAGCGTGAGCTTCAGGGATGCCGCAAAAACGCATGTCCGTGAAGAGTGTGGCCTTGAGCGTGAGCCCAAGGATGTCGCAAACCGCATGTCCGTGAAGAGTGTGGCCTTGAGCGTGAGCTCAGGGATGCCGCAAACCGCAACTTGAGCGCGAATTGGTATTAGGCCGCACGCCCAGGCCACACCTTTGCGGACGCTGCGAACAGGGCGTCAAAATTCACCGAGGATCTGGCGCGTTCAATGCTATGCCCACGAGGCATCGGCTGGGATTTTGGCTCGACATTCCTAGGGAGTTTGTTCTGGGTCTAAAATTTACGTCCAGCGGACAACCCAATTTCTTAAATCACACCACTACATGACCAAACGCACGATCCCATCCCGCCGATTCATCAAGCCGTCGTTTAACTCTCTTATTGAAAAGAAACGTGACGGCCAGGAATTCACCCAAGAGGAAATCCGCTACATCATTGATTCCACGCTGGATGAGGATATTCCCAAGCACCAGCTGGCGGCGCTTTTGGTGACCATTTTCTTCCAGCAAATGTCCGCCCAGGAGACCGCAATCCTGACCGAGGAATTGATGCTTTCCGGCGAGGTCATCGACCTGTCGCACATCGCCAAGCCGAAGATCGACAAATACTCGACCGGTGGCGTGGGCGATAAAACCTCTCTCGTGCTGGTGCCCTTGGCTATGGCGAGCGGCGTCGTGGTGCCGATGATGAGCGGCGTAGAACACGACTACATCATCAGCCCACTGCAAAAGCTGTGCTCCATACCCGGGTTCAAGAGCCACTTGTCGATCGATGCGTTCACCAACCAGCTCGCCAAGATCGGCGGCGCCATCGTCGAGCAGGACCCGAAACTCGCCCCGGCCGACGCCAAGTTCTACGAACTGCGCAAGGAAACCGGCACCATCCCCAGCCTGCCGCTGATCACCGGCTCCGTGCTTTCGCGCAAACTCGCCGAGGGCTCCGAGGGTCTTGTGATCGACGTCAAGTGGGGCAACGGCTCGTTCATCAAGGACCTGGAGCAAGCCAAACAGCTCGCCCGCTCGATGACCCGCGTCGGCCGCTCGCTCAAGCGCCGTTGCGTCGCGCTGGTCACCGACATGAACCAACCGCTCGGCGACACGGTGGGCACCGCCCTCGAGGTCAAAGAAGCCATCCAGTTGCTCAAGGGCGAAGGTCCGGAGGACATGAAGGAGCTGGTGCTCAAGCTGGGCATGGAGATCGTGCGTCTGGCTGGCGTCGCCGGCTCGACCCTCTCGGCCAAACAAACCGTGCTGCGCCACCTCAGCGACGGCTCGGCCCTGGAAAAATTCAAGGAGCTGGTCAAAGCCCAGGGCGGCGACACCGCCTACATCGACCACCCGGAGAAATTCGCGGCGGCCAAGCACATTCGCAAGCTGCCTGCCCCGAAGCGCGGCTACGTTCACACCATCAATGCGGCGATGATCGCCCGTGGCGTTCACCTCCTCGGCGCTGGCGTCGAGAAGGCCGGCGACAAGGTGGATTACTCGGTGGGTGTTTCCGAAATCAAGAAGGTCGGCACCCAGGTCAAGCAGGGTGAGCCACTGATGATGATCCACTACAACGACGAATCGAAACTCGAGACCGCGCTCAACTACTTCAAGGAGGCCTACCGCCTCGCGCCCAAGCGCCCCACCCCGCCCCCGCTGGTGGTCGAGCGCGTCGCTTAAGCGCAAACGATCAGTCCGCAACGCGCCGCCGTTGTGACCAAAGGCCGTCCAGGGAAACCCGGACGGCCTTTTTGCGTTCAGGCGTGCGTGTCCCGAGAAAAATTTACCTGAAGTTAATCAACCCCACGGCACCTTGATGATTTCGCCGGGAGCCTCTATCGCCCCCGATCGTCGCAGTAAGCCGATACCCCATCGAAGCAAGTTAAGCTAAACTTGATCGAGACATAGAAATCGCCGCGCGCGCGGCCCGCACGCCGAGGTTGGCACGCCGTGTGCATTAGCAGTTGCCGAAAGAGCTAACACTTCACCCATGAAGCCAACCACCCCAACGCACCTCCCGTCCCAAGCCGCCACATCGAGCCCAGCGTCAGGTGGGCAAGGACCCCATACCAACCCAGGAGGCATCCGCTAAACTCCGCCGCGAATGACCCGATTTATCTGGGCTCTATGCCCACCCGTCCGGTCACACCTAAAATAATCCACACCACTCCTCTCCTCACTCGCCCGCTCCGCCATGAATTCGTTAACTCTACCGCTCTCCTCCGTCAGTCGCCGTACCTCCACCGCCTCGGGTTCACCCGTGACGGTTCGTAAGCCGCACTACGACTGCCAAGAGCGTGAGTCCGACTTCGGGATCGTCGTGTACGTGCCAGGCGTGGAGTCAGCCGGAATCGAAATCACCTCCAACGGCGTCGACTTGCTAATAAACGCCCGCAAGCACCACTTCGTTCGGGTCAACTTTGGCTCGCTCAACCTCGAAGGTGTGCAGCACGACTATCAGCTCAGCCTACGGCTCGGCCGCGGTTTGGACTACGCCGCGCTCCAGGCCGAATTCCATCAGGGCATCCTAACCCTGACCATTCCCAAGAAACAGCCCCTGAATTTCGCGGCTGGTTCTGAATTGGCTAGGGTCGCATGAATTAGCCTCGGCCCATAGGGGACGCCGCTGCGCCACCCCAGATTCTCTCGTCAACTGACTGCCCGTCCGCACTGCGGACGGGCTTTTTTCGTTATTTTTTAAGCAAACTTCCAGTTTGCGCTCAATTTTCATGCGAACGGTTCCGATATAAGAGTTATATCTGCCCCAAAACGACCATGATCCAGCAAACCCACAACCTCCCCGCCCCTCCCGCCGTATCGATTGCAGCCACTGCCGCCTTTGATGTACTTTGGGGTAAGCCGCTGTTTCGCGCACCGAACCTGCCTACCCCCGTGATCGCGCCGGTTTTAGCGCCGTTCCCGGCGCACCCCAACCCCGCTCCTCGCCGCCAAGCCAAATAACCGCCCCCCGCCAGCGACTGCGCCCCCCAGGGTCCAGCCGTTGATCCGAGGGAGGGCCCACCTCCGTGTGGGCTGGCTCGATCACGGACGACACGGAGGTCGTCCCTCCGTAAATCGTTCTCGTTCTCATACTCCTACTCGTTCTCTCGCCCGTGGCCTTTTCTGTTTCCTAGGCAGGGCCCACCTCCGTGTGGGCTGGCTCGATCACGGACGACACGGAGGTCGTCCCTCCGTAAATCGTTCTCGTTCTCATAC
>JBILJE010000168.1:0-7072 GCA_044377395.1 Rariglobus sp.
AAGAAAGATGTTCGATCTGGCGGTTGCCCAATTCCAGACTGCGAAAAGCGAACTGCCGGTCATGGACGACCTGAAAAAGGACGTCATCTACGAGTTGGCGGTGTGTTACGAGGGCATGGGTAAGAAAACCGAAGCCATCACTGAATATAAGATCATTTACAGTGAGGACATCGGCTTCCGTGACGTTGCAGACAAGATCAACGCGTTCTATTCCAGCCTGTAACGTGTCGCCGGATGCCGCACCTGTTAATGGTGCGGTTGATCCGCGGCGGAGTTTGGGGCTAATCGCCCCAAGCTTTTTTCGGAAAACAGCGGCTTAGGTTACCGGGATTTGCCGAGGCTTTCCGTCCGCTGATTTGGGTAGAGTTACGGTTAGGACGCCGTTGGTGATGACCGCTTGGATACGCTCGGCCTCGATTCGGGCGTCATAGGTAAACTCGAGGGAGAAGTTGGCGTCTGCGCTTTCGCGGTGAATGAGCGTCCACGCCGCTGGTTTGTGCCATTCCCGGCGCCCCTGGATGGAGAGTACGCCGTTTTTGGCAACCACGTCCATGCCCGCCTTGTCCACCCCTGGGAGTTGAACAATCAGGGTGTAAACGTCCCCGTTTTCAACCAGTCGGTAGACCGGCTTGCGTGAGGGCTGCGAATCTTCCGGTGGCGGAGTGCTCGTGGTGTGCGCGAGCAGTGGAAAGAGTGGGATCATGGAGTTTGGGGTTGGGGGGCGATACGGGGCGTCGACCGGAGACTGGCGAATGAGTGCCAGTCTGCTTGATGTCATAGCTGCGAGTAACTCCGGTTACCCCGTTATCGACCACCGCCAGACCGCAGTGGTGCCGACTTGGGGCAATCTTTGGGGTATTTAGTCGGCACAAATTGTCCCGCCTCAAACCCCAGGTTCTGCGCTCCCTTTCGCCGGCACCGTTATCGCTAGGGTGTTGTTTCCTCATCCAACCTGAACTCCGAGCGGATTGGTTAGATGTTACGTAAAATGCTAGTTCTCTAGTTTTTAAACAAACTTTGGCAATGTACTCTTTGAAGCAACTCGGGGATTCACTCACGATCATCTGCGCTAGTAGGTAGTAACATTTAAAGTGTCGGATAGAGGTGCTGAGGTAGTTTGTCTCGCGAAGGATTAAAAGGGGGCGAAGGACTGGTCCTATGCCGCCTTTGATTGATACTTCTGCCGTCTTAAACCCCTTCGCGTGACACGCCTCGTGGCTCGCTCTACACGACGCAAGTCGTACAAAGGCCATGGTGTTATCTAGCGAGCACGGGTAATGCTATTGCCACTGTAGGGATTGGGGCTTCAAAACGAGGGCAATAATGAAATCCACCCCGCTCTGCTCTGAATGCGATAGGCCGTTCGCTTGTGGCTGCGCGGTTGGCACCTGCTGGTGCGACGACTATCCGAAGATCATGCCGGCGGACTTTTCTAAAAATTGCCTTTGCCCGTCCTGTTTAGCTAAGGCCATCGGCAGGCACATTGAGGTTCGTCTGGCCAACTTACCGTTTGAAGAGGCCGTTCTACTGACGAACCAAAACCCGCCTTCCAACCGGCTGCTCGAGCACATCGATTATACGCTAAAAGGAGGGAATTACGTCTTCACCCGCTGGTATCTCCTTAAACAGGGGAAGTGTTGTGGTAATGGCTGCCGCAACTGTCCTTACCCCGTAAAAACATAAATCGCCATTGAGGGCAGGGCGCAGCGGGCGATTAATACGCACCACATTTACCTCAACGTTTCACTTCGTCATCACCGTCCACCCCACAACAGCGCCTACGCTAATTCCCCCCATCATGATCACGGTAGCCGTTTTTGACTCCAAATCCTACGACCGCGAATACCTCACTCAGGCCGCCCTCGGCACCTCGGTACGCTATCAATTCCTCGAACACCGCCTCAGTGAGGCCACTGCTGCCACCGCTGCTGGTGCGGGAGCCGTGTGTATTTTTGTAAACGATCGGGTGGACCGCGCCTGCTTGGAAAAACTGCAACAAATCGGCGTGCGCCTCGTCGCCTTGCGGTGCGCGGGTTTTAACAATGTGGATCTCGCAACTGCCGCTGCGCTGGGGCTCGCCGTGGTGCGCGTGCCGGCCTATTCGCCGTATGCGGTGGCCGAGCACACGCTCGCTTTGCTGCTCGCCCTCAACCGGCGCATCCCGCGCGCTTACAACCGCGTGCGCGAACAGAATTTCTCTCTTGGAGGCCTGGTCGGCTTCGATTTACACGGCAAAACCGTGGGCCTCGTGGGCACCGGTAAAATCGGTAAAATCACCGCTTCCCTCTTCGCCGGTTTTGGCATGCGCCTCTTGGTAAGTGACGCCTACCCCGATCAGGCGTGGGCTTCGCAGATCGGAGCCACCTACGTGCCCTTTGAGCGTTTGCTCGCCGAGTCCGACATCGTTTCGCTGCACCTGCCGCTCACGGCGCACTCGCGTCACCTGTTCAACGCCGCCGCCTTCGCCTCCATGAAAAAGGGCGCCTATATCGTTAACACCAGCCGCGGTGCGCTCATCGACTCCAAGGCACTCATCGGTGCGCTCAAGTCCGGACATCTGGGCGGCGCAGCCCTTGACGTTTACGAGGAGGAGGAAGGCGTGTTTTTCGAGGATCATTCCGCCGATGTGCTCACCGACGACACGCTCGCACGCCTCACTACGTTTCCCAATGTGCTCATTACCGCGCATCAGGCCTTCCTCACGCGCGAAGCGCTGACTGCCATTGCGACTGTGACCACCGAAAACCTCAGCTGCCTCGATTCTGGCCGCGCCTTCATCGAAGGCACCACCGTGAAAGCGTGAGGGGCCGAGTGTTGGTTGAACGGCCGTAATCGCCTCACGCCGCGAGCCACTTCCGGGCGAGGGCGGTGAACAGCGCCGCATACGCCGGGTGTCCGAGCGCCTCGGCGGAGTGGCCGGGAAGGAAGCAGTGGATTGCGCCGCCCCACGCGCTCGTGGCGCTGCATGCTTGGGGATAATCGACGCCTTCGTAGTTGATGGTCAGCCAAGTCTCGAAGGGGTGCTGCGCTGCCAATTTGATGTAAAGTTCGTCGGTGGGCAGGTCGGTGATGGCGGGCAGATTCGGGAAACCAGCGAGCGCGGTCGGCGTGGCGATGAGGTGCAGCGGCACGATCGGGTGTGTGCTCACGGGCATCTGGTCGGGGTCGCCGTTGCGCACCCAGCGCAAGGGCATGAGTTTGCGCCACCACGCCCACGGCCAGCACGCGGCGCTGCCGCCGTGTAAAATCCACAGCGGGCGGCCGGCGGCGAGGTGGGCTTGCAGTGGCGCTTCGAGCTCGGGAGCAGGCGCAGGGTTACCCGGTGTGCCCGCGATGGAGTTGAACGCGAGCGTGGCTTCGGGGTGCGCCGCCAGGGCAGCAATCAGCGCCGAGTAATCCTCCTCGATGTAATGCACGTCACACAAGGGGCGCAGGAGTTCGGCCTGAGCGCGCCCTGGGGCTGCGCCGTAGTGGCGGTCGGCAAAGAGGATGACAACGGGGAGCTTCATGGTGCAGGGATTATGGTTGCGGGAGCTTAAAATGGAAGAGCGGCGGCACGGGCTAAAATGCCAATGCCGCCGCTCCGTTTAACCGGGACTACTTAAAGCTTCGCCAGGTCTTTCCAGGTGCGGTCAGCGCTCGATTGCAGCCCGACTTCGGCGAGCTGTACGCCCTTGGCACCTTCGAGAAGGTTCCAACGGAACGGCTCGTCGAGAGCAACGTGGCGTAGGAACAGTTCCCACTGGACCTTGAAGGCGTTGTCGTAGCCCTCTTGCTCGGGAACCTTGCTCCAGTCGGAGAAGAAGTCGATGGGCTGCTTGATGTCCGGGTTCCAAACCGGCTTGGGCGTGTTGCCGTAGTGCTGGATGTAAACATCGCGCAGACCGGCGACGGCGGTGCCGTGGGTGCCGTCGACTTGCAGGGTGAGTAGGTCGTCGCGGCGAACGCGCACGTTCCAGGAGGCGTTGAGCTGCACGATGACGCCGTTGGTCAATTCGAAGGTGGCGTAGGTGCTGTCATCGGCGGTGCACTTGTAGGGCTTTCCAGCCTCGTCAACGCGCTCTTCGATGTGGGTGGAGGCGAGACAGTTCACCGACTTGATCGGGCCGAAGAGGTTGTCGATCACGTAGCGGAAATGGCAGAGCATATCGATGGCCATGCCGCCGCCGTCCTCGGCGCGGTAGTTCCACGAAGGACGCTGGGCGGGGATGTTGTGCCCCTCGTAAACCCAGTAGCCGAACTCGCCGCGCACGGAGAGGATTTTTCCAAAGAAGCCCTGTTCCATCAGGCGGCGCAGTTTAACCATGCCGGGCAGCCAGAGCTTGTCTTGAACAACACCGTTCTTCACGCCGGCTTTGCGGCAGATTTCGTACAGCGCAACCGCGTCGGCGGTGGCGATGGCGGTGGGCTTTTCGCAGTATACGTGTTTGCCGGCCTCGGCGGCCTTTTTGACGGCGGCGAAACGGTGCAGCGTGGTCTGCGCGTCGAAATAGATCTGGTACTGCGGATCCTTGAGGACGGCGTCCAGGTCAGTGGTGTATTCTTTAACCGAGCACAGGGCGGTCAGCTCGCGCAGTTTGTCTTCGCTGCGGCCCACGAGGATGGCGTGGGGCATAATGATCTCGTCAGGGGAAACGCGCACGCCTCCTTGTTTGATGATGGCGTCGATGGAACGCAGCAGATGCTGGTTTTTGCCCATGCGTCCGGTGACGCCGTTCATGATGATGCCGATTTTGTGGATTTTCATAGGGTGAAGTTAAGGGGAAAGGATACGGAAAAGGGTGAGGAAATATGGACGGGAAAACGCCTGCTCAGACTTTGGTTTTGTAGGCGGTGAGGATGTCGGCCAGGAACTGGTCCTGGTCGCGGGCCCAGTGGCGGGTGGAGAAAATCTCGACCTCGATCGGGCCGTCGAAACCGGCTTTCTCGACGAGGCCGCGGATGCCGGGGATGTCGATGCAGCCTTCGCCCATCAGGCCGCGGTCGTTCAAGAAATCCGCCGTGGGCGTCATCCAATCGCAGACGTGGAAGCCGATGATACGGCGGCCGGCGCGGGCGATTTCAGACTCCAACTGAGGATCCCACCAGATATGGTAAACGTCGGCGGCTATGCCCAGCCAGGTGTCGCCGAGCTGGTCGATCATGTCGTTGCACTGGCCGATGGTATTGATCGCGCTGCGGCAATCGGCGTACATCGGGTGCAGCGGCTCTAGGGCGAGTTTAACTCCGGTTTGGCGGGCGTGATCGAGGCAGGCAGCGACGCCTTCGGTGATCTGGCGGCGGTTTTCTGGCAGGCTGAGTTCGGGGCGAGCGCCGCAAACGAGCACGACTTGGGGCGCGCCGACGGCGGCGGCTTCATCGAGGGCACGACGGGTGTCGTCGAGTGCGGCGGTGCGTTCTGCGGCGTTGAGGCCGGGGAAAAAACCACCGCGCACCAGCGAGACGGCGCTCAGGCCGTTGTCGGCAAGCATGGCGCGGGACTCGGCCAGCGGGCGACCGGCGAGCCATTGGCGCCAAACGCCGACACCGGGGACGCCGGCGGCGGAGAACTTGGCGACGGCCGTGGGAAGATCCCACGGCTTGGTCGTCATCGTGTGGATGGCGAGACGGGAGAGGTTGTCCATGACGGGGGCGGGTTAGGCGAAGAACGTGTAGTAGGGCTGGCCCTTGTTCAGGCGGTTCAGATAAACCGCCAGTTCCATCGCGTGGTAATCGCCCCACATCGAGGACTCGCCGTGCGGCACCTGGCCGGCGACCGGGGCGAAATCCCAACCGTTCGGCTGGTGATAAATCGAGTGCAGGATGAGGCCCTGGTGCTTCGGATCGGTGGAGAGGTAGGGCTCGCTGAACAAGGTTTTCGCGACCGTGAGGCCGGCTTGCAGGTAACGAGCGGCGCGGACGGTGTCGCCCTTGCCTTGCAGGTAATGGGAGAGGCGGAGCAGACCTTGGGCGTCGATGGCGGCGGCGGAACTGTCGACCGGCTCGTAGGCATTGTACGGATCGGCCGGGCGGTTTTGGTAATCGCCCAAGAGGTGGATCTTGGGGGCGCCCGTGTCCCAATAAGGGATACCGCAGGTCGGGGTGTTGGCGATGTAGTGCTCGGCGGTGGCGATGGCGCCCTTGAGCATCATGGCTTCCAGCGCGGCGCGGCCACCAAACGGGGCGAGCTCGGCGTCGGTGATCTCGGCGAGGAATTCGAGTTCTTCGGCGAAGCCGAGCAGCGCCCAGGCTTGGCCGCGGGTCCAGGTGGAGAAACCGGTGTAGCCTTGTTGCGAATTGGGGCAGCGGAAAGCGCCGTCTTTGACGTTGAAAATCGCCTCGTGGGCGGTGCGGCCCGACTCGTCGTAACGGTCGCGGCCCTCGCCGTAGAACACGTTAAAGCGGGCGGTGTTGGTGATGTGCTGGAGGGCGCGGTCGAGAAGGTTAACCGGTTTGTCGCCTTCGCTCATGAGCACGTGACCGAGGCGGTGCGCCACCATGAGGATGCGGCACGAGCGGATCGTATCGACGAAGAGCGAGTGCGCGCCGTTAAAGCTGTGGATGTAGCCGGGCTGGCCGGGGCGGTCGGTCCAGCGCGAGGCCTGGATGGCGCCGCTGGTTTTGAGGGCGAGCTCGTAGAAGTTTTTCTCCCACTCGTTGGCGGGCAGACGGCCTTCGCGCAGCAGGCGCAGGAGATTGCCGTAGGTGGAGAGGTTGTTGAAACCGTGGTCGTGCACGCCGATGTGGGAAACGTGCGAGGCCATCTTGCTCACCGTGCGGCTGCGGCCCGAGGCGAGGCTCTCGGTGTCGCCGGTCGCGTCAAAGTGCAGCAAGGCGATGCCGTAGCGGAAACCTTCGGTCCACTCGGTCCAGCCGCGGGTGGTGTAGCGGCCGGCGACGGTGAAAACGGGCGAGCCCTTGGTTTCGTCGTAGTCGCGGTCGAGCGAGGTGATCTTGGTTTTTGCGACCGCAAAAAAGCGGTCGAGCGCGGGGGCGAGAGCGGCGGGGGTGAGCGTCGAGTCGAGATGGATCATGGCGGGTTTTTGAAAAAATGGGAGGGCGCGGGGCGGCGGGACTTAGAGGCTGCGGAGGT